>DATCTB010000216.1:0-18898 GCA_036568185.1 Bacteroidales bacterium
TGTGAGTAGTCGGTTGGACCTTGTCCCAACATTTTCTGGTCAACAACAATTCTTGCATCCAACGCGATTACTTCGGTTGGCGTAACAATAAGTGGATTAATATCCAGTTCCTCAATCTCAGGATAGTCAGCAGCCAGGTAAGATAAGCGAATTATTACCTCAATCAGTTTATCAATTGCTTTTGGTGCAACTCCACGATAACCTTTCAATAGTGGATAGATCCGCAAAGAGCTAAGCATTTGCCGGGCAAGTTGTTCGTTCAGTGGCGGAAATTCAAGCCTTCGATCATCAAATAGTTCGCCGGTAATTCCTCCCATTCCCGTCATCATTACAGTACCAAAAACCGGGTCTTTTTTAATACCTAAAATCATTTCAACCCCATCTTTGGTTTCAACCATTTTTTGAACTGTTATTCCTTCAATTTTAGCTTCAGGAACTTTTTCACTTACTGATTTCATAATATTCCGAAAAGTAATCCTGACCATTTCTTCATTTCTAACATTCAGGGCAACTCCTCCAACATCAGATTTACTTACTATATCAACTGAATGAATTTTCAGCACAACAGGATAACCTTTTTCTTCAGCAACAGCAACAGCTTCATCTTCAGTTTTCACAGAAACGGGGTGGGTTGATTCAATTCCATAATCATTTATCAGCATTTTAGAATCATCTTCAGAAATAACTGAGGATTTAGGAAAAATAGTGGTCAGGTACTTCTTTCTAATATCTTCCCGGTTGTAATGAAACGAGACTGGCATCTCTTTGGGAGTTTCATACAACATTTCAAGGTTCTGTGAATAAGAAGAAAGAATCATAAATGCCCGAATTGCCTGCTCAGGTGTTGCATAAACTGCTATTCCGGCATCGGTAAATACTTTTTCACCTTCGCGCATACTGGCTCCACCCAACCAGGCCGCCATAATTAACTTGGTAGTAGATTCGGCTAATTTAACAATTTGCCTGGCTGTTTCAGTAGGTTTGGTCATTGCCTGTGGAGTAAGAATCACCAAAACAGCATCAACATTTGGATCGTTTATAACAATTCTTGTTGCTTCCGTAAATCGCTCCGGTGTTGCATCCCCAAGCACATCAACAGGATTGCCGTGCGACCAGAAAGAAGGTAATTGTTCATCGAGCAACTGTAAGGTTTCTGGCTCTAATTCCACCAGTTTTCCGCCAAGCGATAGCAGCGTATCAGTGGCCATAACCCCAGGACCGCCGGCATTAGTCACCAAAGCAATGCCTGAGCCACGGGGGATCCTTTTGCGCCCAATAAGGTCGGCGAAGTCAAAAATTTCACCAATATCAAAAACCCTGGCAAGCCCAGCCCGGCGAAATACTGCATCGTAAATTGAATCTTCAGAAGCAACGGCACCTGTGTGGGAAGCCGCGGCACGCGCCGATTCGGGGAAGCGGCCTGATTTATAAACGATAATTGGTTTTTTGCGGGCAAATGCTCGCGCCGCCGACATGAATGATCTTGCGTCAGCTAATGCTTCTACATAAAGAATTATAGATTTAGTATTTGAATCTTGACCAAAATAATCTATTAAATCGCCTATTTTAACTCCCATGGTGTTTCCTATGGAAACGAAATAGGAAAAACCAATTTTAGCTTCATAAGCCCAATCGAGAATTGAAGTGCATAATGCACCCGACTGTGAAATGAACGCAACATTTCCCTTTCGGGGCATGCGGTTGGCAAAACTGGCATTCATCTGTATTCCAGGAACTATTACTCCGAGACAGTTTGGCCCAATTACCCTCATATCAGGGAATTTTGAAACTTGTTCTTTGAGCTTCATTTCAAGAACTCTACCTTCCTCCCCTGACTCTTTAAAACCGGCAGACATGATGATGATTCCTTTTATTCCAGCCTCTCCACATTCTTTAACAATTCCGGGAACGGTAATGGCCGTTGTCATAATTATTGCTAAATCTGGGGTTTTTGGCAGGCTCTTAACATCTGGAAAACAAGTAATTCCCATCACAGCTTCGCGCTTAGGGTTGATAGGGTAAACAACTCCGCCAAATCCACCACTGACCAGGTTCCTTAAAGTTATTCCACCCACACTTTCCGGGTTGTTCGAAACGCCAATTAATGCAATTCTTTTTGGCCTGAAAATACTATCGAGTTTTGTTATGGGCATCTTTTTTGTCTTGCGTTATATATCTGTTTTTCAGTAAATTAAAAACATCTTCTTAGCCATGTTTTTCATTTGCAAAAATACTAAAGTTACTGATGCAACCGAGGTAGTATCGTCCAATAGTATTTATTTATAATGCGTCAATACAAAAAAAGCGCATTGCAGTGAGCAATGCGCTTTCGATAATTCATTATCCGAAAAATGTGGGTTTAAGCGTTTGACATTTCAACCTTGGAATCAAAGGCTTCAACATTGCTAATTTCTTCTTCCGGAGGATTTGTTGTTTTCATAATAATTCCTCCCAAAATACAAGCTACACCTGCAATTATGAAAGGAGTCATCCATACAACCGGGGCACCTGAACCTTGCGCAGAATCTTTAAATACTCCAGCAAGTTGAGGTCCAAGAATACCTGCGATTCCATAAGCTGTAAACATCCAACCATAGTTACTACCTAATTTTTTGTTGCCAAAATAATCAGCAGTAATGGCTGGAAACAGGGCAAAGTTTCCACCGAAATTAAATCCAATTACACAAGCTGCAAAAACAAACCCTGAATTAAATCCGAACTTGATAAAAATATGGTAAGTCATCAGCATAATTATTCCCTGTAAAAAGGTCATTGCAATAATGGCATTCTTTCTTCCAATTTTGTCTGAAATCATACCCCATAAAATTCTTCCAAGACCATTGAAAATAGCATACCACGCCATTGCCGTTCCTCCAATAATAGCCGCCTCTTTTGGATCCATACCGTTGTGTTTCAGTGCATCAATTCCAAAAAGTTTGATGCAATAAATTACCATCAATCCAGCTAATGCTGAAAATATAAAAACTATCCATAAGCGATAAAACTGTGATGTTTTCAACATTTGCTTAGAATCAAAATCTCTTGTCCCAAAAGATTGCTTTCCGGTAGCAACAGGTGGTGTCCAGTCTTTTGGCTTATATCCTTCCGGTGGATTTACCATTACCAATGAACCCAATAATACCAGGGCTGTAAACGCAAATCCGTAAATTACGAAAACGCTTTGCACATTTGGCAGGCCAAAAACTGTGGTTGTGTTCAGCAAACCACCAAACCAGGAATCGGCAAGCTTTACCCAAATAGTAGCTCCGAAACCGAAACCTGCTACAGCAAGCCCGGTTACCATACCCTTCTTATCAGGAAACCATTTCACACCAACTGCGATGGGAACTACGTAAGCCAGTCCAATTCCAGCACCACCCATAATTCCTATAAAAAAGAATTGGGCCCAGAAAGTTCCACCAAATAATCCTCCAAGAAGATAACCTAATCCAAGAACAAATCCGCCAGTTAAAGCAACTATCATTGGCCCTGACTTTGCCTGCCATTTTCCGGCAAGCACCATCACAACAGCAAAAGTCGCCAGACCAGCAGAGAAAACCCAAGCTGCTTGGGTAGCTGAAAACTGATAGATTCCATCAACATCAGTTAATAAGCGTGTGAACACTGACCACGCGTATATTGCACCCAAAGCCAATTGGATAAGAATGGCTCCAATTACAACCAACCAACGATTTTTTATTTTTATGCCTTTCATAGTTTTTTGATTTAAGTTATAAAAAAAGCCATTCTACCAAAAAGGTTGAATAACATCTATACTGAAAACTGTTTTTGACAGTTGGCACCTTGATTATTTCAATTTTTGATAAAATGGCCTAATAATTATTATTAAAAAAACACTAGCGTTTTACATCAACTTTTGCGCCCTGGATAATTTCTTCAACTACACCGGGGTCGAGCAATGTGGAGGTATCGCCAAGGTTGGTGGCATCGCCTTCACCAATCTTACGCAGGATTCTTCTCATAATCTTTCCTGAACGTGTCTTGGGCAAACCACTTACAAGTTGAATTACATCAGGTTTAGCTATAGGTCCAATATATTTCACAACTGTATCCCTGATTTCTTTTTCTATGGTTGCCAGTTCGGCATCCGACAATTCTTCACAGGTTACATAAGCGTAAATTCCGGAACCCTTAATTTCATGAGGATAACCAACCACAGCTGATTCATTCACCTTAGGATGTTGGTTTATAGCATCTTCAACTTCGGCTGTGCCAATTCTATGTCCGGAAACATTGATAACATCATCTACACGGCCAATAATTCTATAATATCCCTCTTCATCTCTTTTTGCACCATCTCCTGTGAAATATAATCCAGGGTAGGTTGAGAAATAGGTCTGGTAACATCTTTGGTGGTCGCCATAAGTTGTGCGAAGCATTCCGGGCCAGGGGAATTTAATGCATAGAATACCTTCAACTCCATTGCCTTTCAGTTCTTTACCTTCATTATCAACTAATATAGGTTGAATTCCTGGCAGTGGCCATGTAGCCAGAGATGGTTTGGTAGGTGTTATACCTGCCAAAGGACTAATCATGATACCGCCGGTTTCAGTTTGCCACCAGGTATCAACAATCGGGCATTTTCCTTTTCCAACCAAATCGTGATACCAGCGCCAGGCTTCTTCGTTGATTGGTTCACCTACGGTTCCCAAAACCTTCAAACTGTCAAGTTTGTGTTTTGTAACCCACTGATTTCCTTGTGCAACAAGCGCACGAATAGCAGTTGGAGCTGTATAAAATTGATTTACTTTATGTTTGTCAACAATTTCCCAGAATCTTCCGGCATCAGGCCAAGTTGGTACTCCTTCAAACATCATTGTTGTAGCACCGGTTAAAAGCGGCCCATAAACTATGTATGAATGTCCGGTCACCCAGCCAATATCGGCCGTACACCAATAAATGTCACCATCATTATATTGAAAAACGTTTTTGAAAGTATATTCAGCATATACCATATATCCGGCAATTGTGTGCAAAACGCCTTTGGGTTTTCCCGTTGAACCTGAAGTGTAAAGAATGAATAATGTATCTTCCGAATCCATCACTTCAGCTACATTATCTGCACTAACTCCTTTAACCAGATCGTGCCACCAAATGTCCCTGTCAGCAACCATTGGAACAGGTTCGCCCGTTCTTTTAAGTATGATTGAATGTTTTATTGAAGGGCAATTCTGCAAAGCTTCATCAACAATAGCTTTCAAACCAATTGGTTTTGTTCCACGAAAAGCACCATCCGAAGTGATTACAACATTGCAGGTAGCATCATTAATTCTATCGGCCAAAGCAGTAGCTGAGAAACCTGCAAAAACTATAGAATGAATTGCTCCTATTCTGGCACAGGCAAGCATGGCTATGGCAAGCTCAGGAACCATTGGCAAATAAATAGCAACCCTGTCGCCTTTTTTCACTCCTAATTTGAGCAGTGAATTAGCAAATATTTTTACTTTTTCAAATAATTGACCATAGGTTAGCTTAACAACATCTTCTTTCGGGTCGTTTGGCTCCCAGATAATTGCAACCTGGTCTTTGCGCGCGAGCATATTTCTCTCGAAAATATTCTCCGTTATGTTTAACTTACCATTTACAAACCAATTAACATCAGGCGCATCTTTACCAGTGAATCTCCAATCGAGAACCTTATCCCATTTTTTGCGCCAGAAATGGCTCTCGGCAATGTTTGCCCAAAAATTTTCCGGATCAGCAACGCTTTCCTGATACTTCTGTAAGTACTCTACTAAACTTGTTATTTTGTTTGTCATAATAAAATTAAATTAAATGATGAATATCAATGATTTTTTGTTTTTATCAGTTTCGAACATTCTGCTTTTTCTTCACATCTAAACCGGGATAATTAATATTTTAAATTGTGAAATAATAAACAGTTCCAAAAATAATGATTTCCATTGTTTTATGAAACGAATTAGACTATTTATCAGTAATCTAATTTAATATAGTTTATCTCTGATAATCATTGATTTAGAAGATGCTTTATACCAAAAGCCTTTTTCGGGACTTGTTTTTTAATATCAATAATGTTTATTTTATGCAACAACATCAAATCTTAACACCTTTCGCTAATTAATATTCCTTTTTCCAATACCAATTGCCCCGTTAGTTCTTAACTAAAACGTTTGCGCCAAATTATATTTCTGCAGATTTTATTAAGTGAAAATTATTGATTGTACTTTTGCAAAAATTATTGCAAAAAGCAGGTTTAGTTTAATTGAAATGAAATGCCCGACACACTGAACTATTACCAACTTATTCAACAAAACCTTGCTGATTCATCATTGAATAATAATTATTTTGAAGGGAAATTCATCGGTACTTTTATTCAAAATGGCTCAGGGCAAATTGAACCAGTTCTATTCAATCCAGTGTCAAATGATTACATTGCTTACACTTTACTTTTTTTTATTTCTGGCATTGCATTGATATGGAGTTTTTTACCCGAACGGCTTTATTCTGTATTCAATATTTCCACCAGCAAAGGGTTCTCACGTTCAGGTGAAACCAATATAAAAACACCTGGACTGCTAATCTCTCTGTTTTTCTTTTTCAACTTTATCTTCAGTTTTAGTATTTTTCTGTTTCTAAGTATAAAAAATTTTTCTCCTAGCCTGACTTCAGGAATAAGTGAATTCATGCTTTTATTCTACATTCTAGCAATATTGCTTGCCTTTTACCTTTTCAGGTTTTTTTACATAAAACTTTCTGGTTTCATTTTCAGGACAAGCGAAAAATCTAGTCAACAACTTAATATTTATATAAATACAGAAAATGCTTTTGGTGTTTTGTTGATACCGGTTCTGTTATTAAGCCTATTCGCCAATTTCCAATTTGCTTTATACGCGGGCCCTATAATGTTCCTTATATTTTTGATTATCAGATGGGTTAGAACTTTTTTTATAGGAATATCTATTGCTGGGTTTTCTGTATTGCATTTAATTTTATACCTTTGCACGCTCGAAATTCTACCTGTTTTAATAGTAATAAAATTGGTAGAAAACGGAGTGATTCGATAGTTTTTTTACAATTAATGGAGAATAATAATTCATTTCATATCTTAAAAAGTTGGTAATTTGAAAGTAAAGAATATTTTGGTTTCACAACCCAGCCCTACTGACCTTGAGAAATCACCTTATGGCGATTTGGCAAAAAAACATTCTTTGAATATTGATTTTCATCAGTTTATTAAGGTGGAAGGAATTAACGCACAAGATTTTAGAAGAGCGAAAGGTTCTTTCAATAATCATACTGCAGTTGTTCTTACCAGTCGGCATGCTGTTGACCATTTTTTCAGGATGGCGAAGGAATTACGATTTGAAATACCTGATTCATTGAAATACTTTTGTATATCAGAGTCAACTGCATATTACCTTCAAAAATATGTTCAGTACCGTAAAAGGAAGATTTTTTATGGAAAACAGAACTTTATTGAACTGGTCGAAGTAATTAAAAAGCACAAAGAGGAATCATTCTTAATTCCATCGTCGGACATTCACAAAGACACAATGTTTGAAATGTTGGACGAAGAAAAGATAAACTATTCAAATGCAATTATTTACAAAACCGTTTCGAGCAATCTTTTGCATTTAGATATAAATAAATACAATTTAATTATATTTTTCAGCCCTGCTGGAATTAAATCTTTGCTTACTAATTTTCCAAATTTTCAGCAGGGAGAAACTTTGATTGGCACCTTTGGTACAACAACTGCCAATGCCGTTAAAGAAGCCGGTTTTAGGCTTGATATTCCCGGCCCTACTCAGTCAGCACCATCCATGACTATGGCAGTTGATGAGTACTTAACAAAACAAGCCAAAGAAGCAAAGAAAAGTAGCTAGAACACTGACTTCTAGCTTTTTATTCCCTGTTTTTTGAATCAATAAGAATTGTAACAGGACCGTCATTGGTCAAATCAACCTGCATCATGGCACCAAAAATTCCGGTACCAACATTTTTTTGCAATTGCATTTCCAATTCTTTTACAAAATCTTCATAGAGAGGAATAGCCTTTTCAGGCAAGGCAGCCTTGATATAAGATGGGCGGTTGCCTTTTTTTGTACTTGCCAGCAGTGTGAATTGACTGACAACAATGGCTTCAAGGCTGAGGTCGAGAATGGATAGGTTCATCACGCCTGATTCATCATCAAAAATGCGGAGCCGGGTAACTTTCCCTGCCAGCCATTCAATATCTTCTTTTCCATCAGTTTCTTCAATACCAAGAAGGATAAGAATTCCTTTTCCAATTTTAGAAACAATGGCATTATCAACCGAAACTGATGCCTGACTTACACGCTGAATAACTACTCTCATTTTTCAATTTTTTGGCAGGTGCAATTTATTAAATTTGTACAAAATAAAAACCATGATCAGATTAAGCGTCAACATCAATAAAATAGCCACATTGCGAAATGCAAGGGGCGGAAACCTGCCTGATGTGCAGCTTGCCGCCACGAACATTCAGCGGTTTGGAGCGCACGGAATCACTGTTCACCCACGCCCCGATGAAAGACATATTACCTTTAAAGACGTTGCTTTTCTTCGCCCTTTGGTTACAACTGAATTTAATATTGAAGGAAACCCCACTCCGGCTTTTATTGATTTAGTTCTAAAAACAAAACCTGAACAAGTTACATTGGTTCCCGACGAACCGGGTCAATTGACTTCAGACCACGGCTGGGATACACTTAAACATAAATCATTTCTTGTCGATACAATTGCCCGATTTCATGAAGCAGGAATAAGAACCTCTATTTTTGTTGACCCAGTGGCTAAAATTATTGAGAATGCAAAATTGACAGGAACGAACAGAATTGAGTTATACACTGAAAGTTACGCAGCTCAATTTGCAACGAATAGTGAAAAAGCCATAAAACCTTTTTTAGAAGCATCTATTCTAGCCAGGGAAATCGGCCTGGAACTGAATGCCGGACATGATTTGAACCTTGCCAACCTTCATTATTTTGCCACTACAATTCCTTGGCTAAAAGAAGTTTCCATTGGTCATGCATTGATTAGCGATGCTTTGTATTTAGGCCTAGATAATGCAGTTCAGCTTTATCTTCGCGCACTTAGAACCAATTGATTCTTTCTTAAAAAAAATACTAATCACAAAATTTGCACAATGCAATTGTTTTATAGAAAATTTGGTGAAGCAGGCCAGCAACCACTTATCATTTTACACGGGATATTCGGGGCCTCAGACAACTGGTTCTCTTTCGGAAGAAGAATCGCCCAGGAGGGTTTTGAAGTATTTATCCCCGACCAGCGAAACCATGGCCAGTCTCCGCATAATGACATATTTAATTACCTTGCTTTGACTGATGATTTGTTCGATTTTATTGACGACAACCAGATCCACAACCCAATTATTATAGGCCATTCGATGGGTGGGAAAGTGGCTATGCGATTCGCGCTCGAAAACCCTCAATTAGTTAAACGACTGGTTATTGTTGATATTTCCCTGAAAGCTTATGGACCCCGGCCTCAGCACAAGAAAATCATTCAGGCAATGAAATCGGTGGACTTAAGCCAGGTAACAGACCGTTCAGAAGTTGATGAACAAATCGCAGCATTAATTCCTCAAGTGCCCATCAGGCAGTTCATTTTAAAAAACCTGCACCGCAAAGAACAAGATGTATTTGAATGGAGAATGTATCTTCAGGGAATTGACAAAAACCTGGACAAAATGTTTGATGCAATTGACACAGAATCAAGGTTTATGAAGCCTACTTTGTTTGTAAAAGGTGGTGATTCCGATTATATTTTACTGGAAGATTATGACCAAATCAGGTATAATTTTCCAAATGCGGAAATTATTTCCATTGCTGACACAACCCACTGGTTGCATGTTGAATCGCCTGAAAGATTTTACCAGCTTACCATGGGTTTTGTTACTGGAAATCCATCATGGTATGTGGAAAGCGACGACATCGAGAAACATTGAACATTTTCTTCTCGGATTTGTTCTTTTCTAAAAACATATCTTGAACACTCTTATCGTAAAACAAAAATTACCCATCAGCTTGCAAACTGCGTGGGATTTCCTATCAGACCCGCAAAACCTGAAAACCATTACACCAAAATCAATGGGTTTTGAAATTACCTCGAAAAATGATGGACAAAAGATGTACCCTGGAATGATAATCACTTATAAAGTGAGGCCAATGTTAAATATTCCTGTTAATTGGGTTACTGAAATTACACAAGTTAGGGAAGGTGAGTATTTCATCGACAATCAAAAATACGGTCCATATAGTTTTTGGCATCATCAGCATTATTTAAAGGAAATTGAAGGTGGGGTTGAAATGACAGATATCGTGAATTATGCAGCGCCTTTTGGAATTGTTGGGTTAATGGCTGAAAAAATATTTATTAATAAAAAAGTCAGAGGAATTTTCAAATACAGGGAAAAAAAACTGTTGGAACTTTTTGGGAAATACATGCACAAATAAAAAAAAGCAAAACCCTATTTTGAGCTTTGCTTTACCAGGAACAAACCATACTTTTTAATTTTGAAGGTGATGCAATTTTTTCATAAGTTTTTGGCGGCAGAAAAATATCCGGCTTTTTACTGTTCCAATTGACAAGTTGAGCTCTTCGGCAATTTCTTTGTATTTATAGCCTTCAAAGTGCATCATAAACGGAATCCTGAACTCATCTTCCAATTCTTCAATTGCAACCATTATCTCAGCGCTTGTTAATTGCGAATCAGCGGTTTGCAGGTTTGAATCCGGTATTCGTACCACAGTACTTTGATTCTCTTTTGACTCAAAAACGCGTTGCATTTTAGCATTCCGGCGATACTGATTAATAAAGGTGTTTCTCATGATTGTGTACAACCAGGCTTTAATATTGGTTGACGGGTCAAACTTATCCTTGTTTTTCAGAGCTTTTAAAAAAGTTTCCTGAACCAGGTCGTTGGCATCTTCTTGATTCGATGTTAGTGAATAAGCGAAATACTGAAAAGTGTCTTTCAAGCTTATAATCTGTGAGTTAAATTCAAATGCTGTCATAGTTGTATATTTTGTTTAATGTTTATGCTGCAATATTAAACATTATTTTAATACAAAATACATTTTACGGCAATTATTATAATATTTTGTTCATTTATTTTATATTTAAATTAAACATTATTAGATTTACAATAGCATAGAAACCTTTAAAAAAGGACAAAGCAGTAAAACTACTGATTGAAACTTGCTAAGTTTTTAATGAAAAAAAAAGAGAAAAAAAGTTCTTAACCTACTTCTTCGTATGATTTCCTGTACACTCTTTTTGAAACAATAATACTTAATTCGTAGAGTGCGACCAAAGGAATAGCAACCATGGTTTGGCTGAAAACATCAGGGGGCGTAATAATTGCAGAAATAATCAAAATGACAATAAACATGTATCGTCTGTTTTTTTTAAGATAATCAGGTGTGACAATACCTATTTTGGTTAAGAAATAAATCAGGATAGGAAGCTCGAAAACAACACCAACAGCGAATGTCAATGAAACTACCGTGCTGATATATGAATTAAGTGAAATTTGGTTGTGCACTGTGGCGCTAACACTATAGGTGCCCAGAAAATTGACAGTTAGCGGAACAATAACAAAATAGCTGAACAAAATACCAATCATAAAAAGAAAGGTGCTTATCAATATTCCTCCCCTTGAGTACTTTTGTTCTTTTTCTTTCATCGCCGGGCGTACAAAACTCCAGATTTCCCAAAGGATATAAGGAAAGGCCAGTATAAATCCAGCAACTGCTGAAATGTACATGTGCGTCATAAATTGGCCTGACATATTTATATTGATGATATCAAGTTTCATGGGTTCGAAGCAAAGTGCTTCAACTGAAATTTGATGACCCAACCAACACATGGCTTTATTGGAAATAAAATCGGTATTGCTGGGTGCCAGGATAATATTATCAAATATTATTTCGCGATTCAGAAAAGCAATAATCGCTAGAACAACAATGGCAACCATGGAGCGGATGATATGTTTACGCAGGTCGTCCAGATGATCCCAAAAGGTCATCACTTTTTCTTCGTTTGGCTTTTTCTTTCCCGACCTCACTTCTTCCATAATTCAATAATTTACCAAAAATAAAAAAACCCCTCCAACTTTGAAGGGGTTCACGTAAATAAACTATCGAAAACTACTTAATAAAAACTAAAATGCTTTTTTAAGTAAAAACAATTTGTGTACCCGGGCCATCGCACATCTCATACAAATCGCCAACTGTTATGATACCTTTTAAGTCATCATGAAAGTCCTCTTTTTTAAGACCAAACATATCAGTTGCCAACTTACACGCATATAATTCTCCGCCACCTGCAACAATTAGTTCAAGAAATTCTGAAACGGGAGGAATATCCAATTTTTCCATTTCTTTCTTCATCATTGCTGAAACACCAGCTTCAACACCCGGCAGTCCGCCAAGCCATGTTGGAAAGGGTAGCCCACCGGGCATTCTCATAGAAGGGTTACCAACCGTTGAAGTGTGCAGGTGGTCCATTGTTTTTTTCTTAATTGCATCAAGGCCAAAAAAAGTAAAAAATAACTTGGTTTCAATACCTTCCATCACTGCGCCATTGCCCATAACCAATGCAGCATACACGTCTTCGATTGTGCCTTTTGAGCAAATAAGCAGAATTTTTTTTAACGGAATCTTTTCTTGTTTTTCCATAATAATATTTTTAAAAAATTTTAAATACAGGATGCTGGTTTTGGGACACCGGCAATTTTAGTTGCTTTTTTCAAAGGTGCTCCAGGAAACATCTGGTAAAAAGTTTTAGCATCAACAATACCGGATTTGTTAATTCCCCTGATGGTTAACAACTCACCTGAGCTTACTTTTTGACGAATCCAATCAATTAATTCAAAACTTTTTTCGCTTAGTTCAACGCCTTCTTCGGCGGCAATACCTTTGGCTACTTCTTTTGTCCATTGTGAGGCATTTGTCATGTAGCCTTCATCATTTACATCTATTGCAATTCCTGCAATTGTTTTTGTGGGCATAATTTTATTTTTTTTATTAATTAAACAACTATTTATTTTTTGCGGCATTGGTTTCAGCCGCGATATTTTTCATAAATGTAATCAGGAAGCCAAGGCTCTTTCTCATTTCCTTCGAGTTCATTTCTTTCATTGCCTTCCACAAAGAGACTTCTTCCACATTATCCACCTCAATACTCCTGTAAACAACAAGCCCATTGTTGATGGCTTTCAGCATCTCGGGCTGGGTAAGGTTTTTCACGGTTTCCATAATAGTTACAATATTATCAGCCAGAAGTTTAACATCTTCTTCGCTGTAATGAGTAACAATATTGTCCATTATTTTCATAGAAGCACGCATGAAATCGAAGTAGCCTTTTTGCTCAAATTCGTGCATGAGTTTGATGCCATCCAAACCCATCTGGTGCATAATCGGAGTGATATCTTTAATAAAATCATTGGCGCTTTCAAGCATTTCGAACATCTCAGTAATGGTATCCACATTTCTGACGAGTTTTAGCATCAGCATTTTCAGAGCCTCACCATCCAACTCAACTCCAGCATTTTCCAATTCAACAACTGTATTTTTGAACACATCTTTTCCAATAATTGTAAGGTCGGATGTCAGGTCTTCAATCGAAAGTCGGGTTTGGCGTTGTGCCATCACTTCTTCTAGCACAATATCCAATTTCCGGTTGATTTCATTAATTTGTTCCTGTATATTTTCGTTTGCCATTTCTTCAGTCTTTAATAATTTTCTTTATAAATATTTCAAAATATTAAAGCTTTTTGCCGGCCATTTGCATTTCCGAATCTATTGGCATTTCTTTTCCTTTCAATAAAATATGCCAGTAAATCCACCTGAAAAGCAACTTTCCGTAGTGGTTCATCCGGCTAACCTTAAGCAAACCAAATGGCCCGAGCCCGGGAAAAGGAAATGAGCCTGGAAGCGGTTCTGTATCATAATTAAAATCAATCAAAGTACCTTTTCCATAACCTGTTTCTATATAGCAATTGGCGTGCCCGTCAAAACTTGCTGTGAATGGACGGCCTTCTATAGCGCACATCAGGTTTTCCTGCAAAATTTCACCAGCAAAATGTGCCACTGAACCAGCTTTTGAGGTTGGTAAATTAGATGCATCACCGAGAATAAAAATATTTTCGTAAGTAACTGACCTTAATGTGTGCTTGTCGGTAGGAACAAAATTCATATCATCGCCCATTCCACTTCGCTCAATCATATCATCGCCCATATTGGTCGGAACGGTTACCAAACAATCGAAAGCAATTTCTTTTCCACCAAAATCAACTATTTTTTTCTCCTCATTGTTCACTTCCATAATATTGAAATCAGGAATCAATTCAATATTTTTTTGCTCGAGCAAATCGCCCAAAATCTTGGTAGCCCTTGGTTTGGTAAAAGCTCCCGGAAGCGGCGTTACAAAAGAAATTTTCACATCTTCACGCATACCTCTTTCAGTGAAAAAAGCATCAGCAAAAAACGCAAACTCAAGCGGTGCCACCGGGCATTTATAAGGCAACTCACAAATATGGACAACCAGGTGCCCGCCTTTCCAGGTTTTGAAATGGTCAGCCAGGGCAACTGCGCCTTCAATTGTGTAAAAATCAAAAATGTCTTTATACCAAAGCTCGCCTTTTAAGCCCTCAACTTCTTCCGGAGCTGTCCTTGTGCCTGTTGCAATTAAGAGGTAATCATACTTCAAAACTGTCCCATCCTCCAAATTGACTTTATTTTCTGTAGGCTCAATTTTATCAATTTTTGAAAAAATAACGTTTACACCTACCGGGAAAAAATCACTTTTCGGTTTAATAACATCGTTTTTCGTGTACATTCCGAAAGGAATAAAAAGAAAACCAGGCTGGTAATAATGCGTTTTGAACTGGTCAACTATCGTTATATCCCATTCTGTTCGAGGCAATTGCTTGCGCATTTTGTTTGCCATCATTGTTCCTGCTGTTCCAGCCCCAAGTATTAAAAGTTTTTTCATTAAATTAGTGTTTATCTTTGTTGAAATATTTGATTTTTAAATTGTCATCGGCAAAATTAACCTTACATATTCAAAAACCCCAATATGTTAATATGCTATTTATCATATTTTTATCGTTTACAATCAATTTATAATGAAAGTAATTAACGACATATCAGACTGCAAATCATGCGTTTACAGATTTTTGCTGTTTGACGGCTTAAGTGAGGCCGAATATGCAAAAGTGAACCACAAAAGGCTTGAATATAAGTTCACCAAAGGCGAATTAATCAGGAAGGAAGGAGATGAAGTCAACTCATTCCTTTACGTCAGAAGCGGTTTGGTCAAATTATTCAAGACTGATAGTAATGGAAAAGACCATATCATCAGCATCAACAAGCCCGGAGATTTTATCAATTTGCTGACAATTTTTTCTGATTCTGCTTATGCTTTTTCCATTACTGCACTCGAAGATACCTATATCTGCGAAGTTGAATTGGAAGTATTGAAAGAATTGATTTTAACCAACGGCAATTTTGCCCTCAAGATTTTGAACAGGATGAGCAAAATAGCTGATTCGATTATTGAAAACAGTTACGAAATTCATAAAAAACAGATGAAAGGGCGAGTAGCTTATATCTTGGTATTTCTTGCCAAAAATATATACCGCAGCAACACCTTAAAACTGCCAATAACACGAAGAGAAATTGGACAACTCATTTCGATGACAACAGAAAATGTAATTCGAACTTTGTCGGAATTCAGAAAAGACGAAATCATTTCAATCGATAATAAAACCATCACTATCCTCGATTTTGACCGGCTCCAGAATATTGATAAAACAGGCTAAGCATAGACTAATTAGGAACTTAACATTGACAATCTTTTGAAAAAATTCTGGAATAAACTCAAAACCAGGTGGGGCATCACCAGCGATTTTCAGGTCGCAATTATTCTGTTGGTTTTCACCCTTACAGGTTTCTCAACTTTATACGTAAATAAGCTGATTGATATTTTTTTGGGAATAAACGAAGGCAGCCCTTTGTGGCAACGAATTCTTGTTTTTCTAATCATTGTGCTACCAGTTTACAACCTTCTATTGCTTTTTTGGGGAACGGTTTTGGGACAGTTCAAGTTCTTTTACAACTTTATCAAGAATTTCCTAAAAAGAATATTTTTTATCAAAAAAAAGGGCCGTCATTGATTAAATTGGTTCAATGCGGCCCTGATTTCAATAATCTTTTGAATCAGCATCCACCTTCTTTTGCCGATGTCTTCTTCTTTCGAACGACTGTTACGGCAGGCTTGTTTTCAATATTTTCAGTGCTGCCCATAGCTGAACTTTCAAATATTTCAGCATAATTATATCTCGGCGAGCCCAACAAATAAACTTTGCTTTCAACCGAATCGGGATTTTGTCCGTTCGTCAATGTATAATATTCATATCCGCCCAATAGTATTTTTACATTATCAAAACCCAATTGCCTCAGCACCATCCATGGCCCATTGGCCTCCAATTGGTTGTTGGCATACAGAACAACTAAAACACCTTCCTTTTTTAGATTTTCTAATCTTTCAATATTTTCTTCGTTCAACAAATCAATTGCAGAAACATTTTCTGCTCCGGGAATATGCCCTCTTCCATAAACAAAATTATTTCTGATATCAAAAAGCAAAGTATTTGAGCCTTTGTCGTTTAAAACACTTTCAAGGTTTTCGGGAGAAAAATACGCACCATCGCTTTCTACCATAACAATTGTATTTTCTGGCGACAGGGTATATTTCAATCGGGAAGTGCGAATTGTCAATAAACCAACCACAATAATGAGTACAAAAACGATTAAAACTGCGGTTGTCCTGTTCGGGTTTAATTCATGTACATGCATTCTTTGTCAATTTTAATTTTTCTAACATCCACCTTCAGCAACATTGCCCTTTTTCTTTCGAACAACATTAATTTCAGCTTTCACATCGCTTGTTTCAATTTTCGCACCGGTAAAATATATGCTGGCACCCTTCCTGAAATCGTATAAATCAAATTCCTCGCTTGAAGCAGTTTCCACGGGCGGTTCAGGTTGAATGATTGTGCTAATCCAGTGGTTCAGCCCACCTTTTAACACATATATATTATTATATCCCAATCTTTTTGAAACTACCCAGGTCTGGTCAGCTTTTATGTCATCATTATCAAAAAACACCGTGTTCATGCCTTCAATTTTCAGGTAATCATTTGAAGATTCCGTCAACAAACTATCCAAAGGTATATTCAAGGCGCCAGGAAGGGAAAACGCAGCAAACTCATCGTTCGCCCTTACATCAACCAATAAAAGTGTTGGGTCGCCCTCGATAATCATTTGTGCAACCTGGTCGGTTGAAACGTAACGCGTAGGTTGCATAATATCAATCATCAACTCTTCAGGAGGAATTTGCTTTAAGTTTTCCTTTTCAGGAAGTAAAAGCAAACCACCTGCTAAAACAGTAAGCAGTAAAGCCAGGAAAATATATTTCTTGTTCATTTTTATTCAAATTTATATTCAGCCATTCCTTTCCTAACACGCAATTCAATTCGCCAGGTAACATAAAAAGCCACGATGGCAACAATTACAAAAATGAAGGCAAACAATTGGTTTGAAATGCCAAACACTTCGCCAATGGTTATATTGCCCATGTTGTCGCTATTGTAAAAACCTTCGTATAAGGGGTAAAATTCTGAAAAAAGAAATATACCTAGAAACAAACCACCGGTGAAAACCATAGCATCAATTTTTCCAATAGCAACGGCAGTGTAGCTTGTTCCCGGACAAAATCCGCCAATTATAAAACCGAAGCCCATTATCACGGCACCGACAATCATTGGAGTGAGGTAAGTTGGCAGAATAAAAACCTGGTTGATATCAATCCAGCCCATATATTCAAAGTACAATAAGCCAACCATTGCAACAACAACAGCTGTGAAAAACACTCTTAGCACTACGAAATAATAGCCGTAAAAAACACCAACAATATTTCGGGAAGAAGAAAAACCGGAAGATTCAAGTATGAATCCAAAGGCAATACCAAGCAAAAGTGCAATAACAAAATCCCAACCAGCCGGGATGATACCCTGAGGAATTAACGGTCCCATATTTTTAATTTTTTATCACTATTATTAAATCCATAATTTTCTAAAAAACCAGGCCACAATGTAGCCGGTTCCAAATAAACCCATCATGACTACAAAGCCTCCAAATGAAAAAGCCGCTGTTCCACTAAGCGCTGCCCCACTCGAACAACCACGGCCAAACTGGCTTCCAATGCCGAAAAGTATTCCACCAATTCCGGCAGCAATTAATCTTGTCCGGCTTGTAATTTTAGGAGAATGTTCAACCCGTAGTTTTTTCAGCCTGCCAAAAATTGCCCCTGAAAGCAAACCGCCAATAAATATTCCCAGCGACTCGAAAACAAGCCAGTTGAACATTGGCGACTCGCGGTCCGTTATGAATTTGCTGTAAAAAGTACTTTCCTCGGCATGAATGGGCGCTACTTTATCCACTGTGGTTACAACGGCACTTTTCACAGCTCCGCTGGCTCCAAGCCCACGGCCAGTAAAATAAAAAGTAACTAAAAGCAATAAACCAAGCAACACCCCGCCAAAGTATGGGTTGATGTATCTTGGTTCAGCAATGTTATTTGAATTTGTATTCATTGTTTTGAAATTTCTTTAATATAAATATCTTGTTATCTGGCCCGCTTCAACCATAACGAAACGGAAAACTAAGCCGCCAAATAAAATTAAAAAGGCGGGAATCCATATAGGAATCTTGTAACCAATAAGCTCCATTACTTCAAGTAAAGCAGGAAAGACAAGCCCAAGGATAACCACAAAAACCCAGAATGTAACTGTGAACTCACCACC
>DATCTB010000217.1:0-4912 GCA_036568185.1 Bacteroidales bacterium
AAAACTGACATTCGTTCACGAATACGGTTGGCAAGAGTTTTGTTATAGGACATGATAGTTTTGTTTTGTTAGAAAAAACAAATATATCTTTTTTCACAAAACCAAAGGAATAAAGCATTAAAGAACAAAAATTCCTAAAGAATATAAACTACTTTTTTCTCCAAAAAAATTATAATACTACTTTACTGGGCTGATCAAAAGTTATGGTTTTATCTAAAGTAATTGTTTGTTTCAATCCGCCGATATTTAGTACAAAGTCTCCCTGTTCTGCAACAAGTTGAACTTGCTGGTTATAGAAAGCAAGGTCACGTGCGCTGATTTCGAATTCAACGGTTTTTGACTCGCCAGATTCGAGGCTGATTTTTTTGAAACGCCTCAACCTTTTATTTTGTGGAGCGATAGACGCATATAAATCTGATGAATACAGCATAACCACTTCTTTTCCCACAAGGTTTCCTGTATTTTTAACTGCTACTGAAATTTTGATTTTATTATCGGCTGTTAATTGATTGCTACTTAGTTGTAAATCACTGTATTCAAATGTTGTATAACTTAAACCAAAACCAAATTCATATTGATATGCCAGGTCTGATTCATAATTATATTGGCCTTCGAGTCTTTCACGCTTTTCTGAATATTTATAATCATAAGTTATCAAAGAGTTTGCGAACATAGGGTAAGTGTAAGGAAGTTTCCCGCTAGGATTTGCATCTCCGAAAAGAATATCTGCCAAGGCATCTCCTCCGTAATTGCTTGGTAAATAGGTTTGAACCACTGCAGCCATCTGACCTTCGAACGTACTAATTATTCGTGGGCGGCCTTCATTCAAGACAAGAATGACTGGCTTTCCGGTTTTAGCGAGCGCAAGAGCAAGTTGTGATTGGTTTTCAGAAATATTGAGGTCGTGCAAATCACCAGGTTTTTCACAATAACTATTTTCACCAAGAAATAGAATGATGTAATCAACACCTTGAGCTGCTCTCACTGCAGATGGAATATCAATATCTTTTTCATCATAATATTTTCCATCCATATCGTAAGAAACGCCTTCAACAAATTTTACGTTTTCATCACCAATTTTATTTTGAATAGCTTCCAGGAAAGTATTATATCCCTGGGCAAATTCTTCAGCTTTTTCACCTTGCCAGGAATAAGACCAGCCTCCATTAATTGTTCGCATGGAATTGGCATTAGGTCCGGAAACCAATACTTTTGCGGTTTTTTTCAAGGGTAAAACATTGTTGCTGTTTTTAAGCAGTGTAATTGATTCCAAAGCTGTTTCGAGAGAAAGTTGAGCATGTTCCTTGCTGCCAAAGTCAGGATAATCCTGCAGGCTGGTAGTTGGATGCTCAAAAAGGCCCAATTCCATCTTCAATTTTAGAATCCTGGTAACTGCCTCGTCAATGCGGCTCATTGGAACTTCGCCTTCGTTAACCAACTCGATCAGGTAGGTACAAAAATCAAAATTGTAAGGAACCATCGACATATCAATCCCTGCATTAATGGCGAGTTTTACTGCTTCTTTCTGAGAAGAAGCAAATCTATCTCGTTCGTAAAGGTTTTCAATATCAATCCAGTCTGTCACGACCATGCCAGTAAAGCCCATTTCATCACGAAGTAAAGTGGTTAAAATATCGTAGTTAGCATGAACAGGAATTCCATTCAACAAACCTGAGTTTATCATAATTGATTTTGCACCAGCATCCATTGCAGCCTGGAAAGCAGGAACATGAATTTCTTTCAGTTCACGCGGATGGATACTCAAGGGATTTCTGTCTTTGCCGGAGTTTGAATTGTATCCTAAAAAATGTTTCAAACAGGCTGCAGCATGATTTTTATCTATTGTTAGCGCATGTTTACCTTGCAAACCCTCAACAGCAGCGGCACCTAGTATTCCATTCAAATACATGTCTTCACCATAAGTTTCCCACATGCGCGAATCTCTTGGGTCGCGGCCCATATCAAGCACAGGTGAAAAGTTCCAGGGAATATTGGAAGCGCGCATTTCATAAGCGCAAACTTCATTCAGTTGCCTGACAAGTTCAGGGTTGAAAGTAGCGCCCTGGCCTATTTCCTGCGGGAAAAGTGTTCCACCGGCAGTATAAGTTGTGCCGTGAATAGCATCAATTCCATATAAATTTGGAACACCTATTTCCTTCATTGAAAGCTCCTGTATCATATTTATATTATTATTCCACCATTCCAGGGACCTTGCGCGGTTGTTGATGGTGTTCAAGAATGAACCAACTTTGTATTTGCTGATAGCAGTTTTTAACTTTTCCATATCTAAAACTGCCGGCTCAGGCTTGTCTTCCAGCGAATCTCCTACGGCCACTACGGTCAGGGCAATTTGTGTCATTTGCCCAACTTTTTCTTCAAGGGTTAAACGGGAAAGAATTTCAGCAACTTGCATATCAATTTCATTGGTTTGCATGGCTTGCTTTTTTTGCTCGCAACTGCTTGTTAGAGCTAGAATAGCAATTAGTGCCGAGAATAGAAAGTTTTTTTTTAACATGGTTTTATTTTTTTGAATGAAACAAATATTTATTTGATAGTTACAATAACTTGATAAACTGCATCTTTTTCAGGAAGGGGCAGAAGTTTGCCTGAAACTGGCTCTCCATTTACCACGATTTCCACTTTTTTTCCACCTGAATTCATTACTGTGATGTGGTATGTTGCGCCCCTGAATTTTCTTGTAATTTGAAAATCGCCAACAGAAGCCGGAATTTTTGGGTCAATGATTAAGCCATTATAATCTGGGCGGATGCCAAGCAGGTATTGGCTTACAGTGTAAAAGTTCCAGGCAGCAGTACCTGTCAGCCACGAATTTTTTGCCTGTCCGGGCGTTGCTGCGTCTTTCCCGGCAATCATTTGAGAATAAACATAAGGCTCGGTTTTATGCAGTTCGCTGATGTTTTCCAAATATGCAGGGGCAATTCTTTTATAGTAATCAAAAGCTTTTTCACTATTGCCCAGCATGGCTTCCGAAATAATTATCCATGGGTTGTTGTGGCAAAAAATCCCGGCATTTTCTTTATAGCCGGGCGGATAACTGGTTATTTCCCCCAAATTTAAATGGTATTTTGTAAAAGCCGGATTGACCAAAACGATTCCGTAAGGCGTTGCCAGGCGTTTCTCAACCTCATTCAAAGTTTTTTGCGCCCTTCCGTCTTCGTGCCCAATCCCTGCCATGATGCAAAACCCTTGCGATTCAATGAAAATCTTGCCTTCATCGTTTTCCTTGCTTCCAACTTTATTACCAAAAAAATCATACGCCCTTAAAAACCATTCGCCATCCCAGCCATGTTTGTCAATAGAAACTTTCATGTTTTCAACCTGGTGGTAGGCTTTTTTGGCTTCATCTTTCCTGTTTGTCAGTTCACAAATTTTTGCAAATTCATTACCATAAATAACAAACATGCCAGCTATCATCACCGATTCAGCTTGTCCGCCGCTTTTGTTTTCGGTAGTTTGAAACGATTCACCGGGAGTTTCTGAAAAGCAATTCAGGTTCAGGCAATCATTCCAGTCGGCGCGCCCGATAAGAGGCAGCCCATGCGGGCCTAAATTATGGACGACATGGTAAAAAGATTTTTTTATGTGTTCAAAAATGGAGGCTGTATCTTTTCCATTGTCAAATGGTGCCTGAATATCAAGTATTGACCAATCGCCGGTTTCTTTAATATAAGCCGAAACCGAAAGGATAAGCCACAAGGGGTCGTCGTTGAAGTTGCCGCCAATTTCGCTGTTTCCTTTTTTTGTCAGCGGTTGGTATTGGTGGTAGGCGCTGCCATCGGGCAATTGCGTGCTGGCGAGGTCGATAATACGCTGTTTGGCTAATTCAGGTATCATGTGAACAACGCCAATTGCATCCTGGTTTGAGTCGCGGAAACCCATGCCGCGCCCAATGCCTGATTCGAAATAGGACGCGCTGCGCGAAAAGAAATAAGTTACCATGCACTGGTACTGGTTCCAGATGTTCACCATCCGGTTCAATTTTTCATCTTTGCTTTCCACCTGCAGGTTGCCAAGCAAATTATCCCAAAATTTCTCTAATTCTAAAAAGGCTTTTTCAACTTGCTCTGCTGTTTCAAACTGTTGAATCATTTGAACAGCCTTTGTTTTGTTGATAACGCCTGGAGCTATGAATTTTTCTGTTTTTTCATTTTCAACATAGCCCAATACAAAGATGATTTCATGCGCTTCGCCCGGTTTTAAATTTATTTCAAAAAAGTGGGAAGAAATTGGCGACCACCCATGTGCGATTGAATTTCCGGAAGCTCCTGCAAGTACTTTTTCAGGGCCATCAAAGCCATTGTACAGCCCCATAAAGGTTTCTCGGTCAGTGTCGAATCCGGCAATTGGCTGATTTGCGGAATAAAAAGCAAAATGGTTGCGGCGTTCGCGGTATTCGGTTTTGTGGTAAATCACTGAACCTTCCACTTCCACTTCCCCAATATTGAAATTCCTCTGAAAATTAGTCATATCGTCGGTAGCATTGAAAAAAGCCCATTCAACCATGGAATGTATTTTCAGTTTTTTGGTTTCTTTGCTTTTGTTCTTTAATGTAAGTTTCTGAACTTCTCCATCAAATTCCATTGGAACAAAAAGAAGGGTTTCAGCGCTCAATCCATTCAATTCACCTTTAATTTTTGAATAACCCAAACCATGCCGGCATTCGTATTTGTCCAATTCTGTTTTAACCGGTTTCCATCCCGGCGACCAGATTTTTCCTCCATCATTGATGTAAAAATATTTGCCGCCATCGTCAACCGGCACATTATTGTACCTGTAACGCGTTACCCTTCTGAGGCTTGCATCTTTAAAAAAACTGTAGCCGCCCGAAGTGTTGGATACAATGCTGAAAAAGTTTTGGTTACCCAAATAATTTATCCATGGATAAGGTGTC
>DATCTB010000218.1:0-10095 GCA_036568185.1 Bacteroidales bacterium
TAAGTGATTAGTTTTTCTACCAAAATATTATGAACAATAGCCAAAACATATTTTCAAAATTCCCGCGAACATTCTGGTTGGTCAACACTTTCGAATTGTTCGAGCGCTGGGCTTATTATGGAATGCTCACTGTTCTTTCCGTTTACCTCACCGACCCCGTATCGCAAGGCGGACTTGGGTTCACACAAGGCCAGCGCGGAGTAATGCAGGCTGTGGCCACCGCTTTGCTCTACCTGATTCCAATTCTGGGTGGTGCAATTGCCGACAGGTTTGGCTACCGCAAAGTATTGCTTGCAGCCTTTGTTACTTTGGCTTCCGGGTATTTTGCCATGGGTAGCACACATGCCTATGGTGCAGTTTTTATGGCTTTTCTGCTTGTAGCGGTAGGTGGTGCTATTTTTAAACCCATCATAGTAGCAACCATTTCTAAAACTACTACTAAGGAAACTGACACGCTCGGTTACGGGATTTTTTATATGATTGTCAATATTGGCGGGTTCATCGGGCCATTTTTTGCTTCAAAACTAAGAGATATTGACTGGTCATATGTGTTTATCATGTGTACGGTGGTGATACTGCTCAACCTGGTTTTGCTTTATTTTTATAAAGAACCAAAAAATGAAAATGCCGAAACCGGCGAAAAACTTGGACAAGCATTAAAAAAAATATTACTTAATTCAGTTTTAGTATTAAAAGACTGGAAATTTGTACTTTTTTTAGCCATCATTGTCGGAATGTGGACAATGTATATGCAGCTCTTTTTCACTTTGCCCGTTTTCATCACCCAATGGATTGACACTTCAGATGTTTATAACTCTTCAGGTTTTTTAGCCGGCCTGATAGGCACTACAGAAAATGGCATTGGCATCATCAGGCCTGAAATGATGATAAATATTCCAGCTTTCACTATCATTCTTTTTCAATTGTTCATGTCAAACCGCCTTAAAAACATCCGGCCTGTTACTTCAATGGTTTTTGGCATAGCCGTTATAGCCGTTGGCTTTGGGCAAATGGCTTTTCAAACCATGGGTTGGTATATTGCTTTGGGAACGGTAATTCTTGCTTTTGGCGAAATGGCAAGTTCGCCGAGAATACAGGAATACATCAGCCGTATTGCACCCCGCGAAAAAGTGGCGCTGTACATGGGTTATAGTTTTCTTCCTGTGGCTGGCGGAAATTTTATTGGCGGCTTGCTTTCAGGCGTTTTATACGAAAGGTTTTCGGACAAATACATTTTCCTGAATGATTTTTTAATAAAAAATAAAATATCAGAAATGGAAAAGTTAACAGGAACAGACCAGGGAGAATTGTTTTACCAAACTGCCGAAAAACTCAACCTTTCTGCAAATGAATTGACTAACCTGCTTTACACACAATATTCGCCAGGAAATATTTGGCTTATCTTTGCTGCAATTGGTTTTGGAACTTCAGTTTTACTTTTTCTTTATAACCGTTTGATACTTAAATAAAATCATGCAAATTTTTACCTACCGGGAAATCCATTTCAAAGTATCCAAATAAAAATGTAAGTTGAACTGAAAACCTGAACGATTTTTTTTAAATTTGTAACGAACAATAGATTTACTCACTAATTAATATTTTATTATGAAAAAAATTACACGTTTATTGACTTTATCATTGGCTATGTTGCTGACATTCGGCTTGACGAATGCCCAAACTACGCTGATGACAAAAGCACAGGCTCTCGGACTTAAAAGCAGTGGTGTTGAACAACCGGCTGTGAAAATGGTGCAAACTTCTGCTAGGGAAGTATTGCTGCAGGAAGGATTTGACGGAACCTGGCTTCCTGATGGATGGACAACAATTGATACACATGCTAGTGAAAATTGGCTCCAATCCAATAATTCAGATCCAACAAAAAATTTCGATCAAATTGATCCCGAAAGTTTATTTTCTGCCATGTGCCCATGGGTAGCTGAAGATCAGGACGAATGGCTAATTTCACCTGAGATTGATGCAGCAGGCGAAACCCCGCTTACTTTAACCTGGTATGCCGGTGTTAGCGGGCCATATCTTAATCCTGGCGCAACGCTTATCTGCCTGATTTCAACTGATGGTGGAACAACCTGGACAGAATTGTGGAATGCTATCGACCATATTGACCCTGCTGCTGACTGGGCATGGACTATGGTTACTGCAAACCTGGATGATTATGCCGGTGCTCCTTTCCAACTTGCATGGAATTATGTAGGTAACGACGGCGACCTGGTAGGTGTTGATGGCGTTATGGTAAAAAGCGGTGTTGACTATATTTTCTTTGACAACATGGAAGAATATGAAGTTGGCCAATACCTTGCTGAATCTGACCAAACTGGTTTTTGGACAACATGGACAAATTCTCCCGGCGGACCAGAAGATGCTTTGATTACCGACGTTGAATCAGCTAGCCCAACAAAATCAGTTAATGTGGAAGGCACAACAACTGACCTTATTTTAAAAATGGGTAACAAAACTTCAGGAAAATACCAATTCAATGTTAAATATTATGTTGTTTCAGGAAATGGAGCACACTTAAATATGCAGCATTTTGAATCTCCGGGTATTGAATGGGCATGGGAATTGTTTTTTGGAAATGATGGCACAGGATACATAAACGCTTGTGTTGCCAATGCAGCAGTTTTCACCTATACACCTGATACTTGGGTTCAAATTGAATGTATTGTTGATATTGACAACGACTTATGCGAAATGTATATTGATGGAGTTCTTCTTCATTCATGGCCGTTCAGTTGCCAGGCTAATGAAACAGCAGGTACTCCTCAATTAGGTGGAATGGACTTTTATGCTGGCGCTCCAACTGGTCAAACCGCACATTATTATTTTGATGATGTTGAATATATATTAATGCAGGAAGGTGCAACAACACCTGTTATCGATATCGACAGTTCGCCAATTACCATGATTCTTGAAGAAGGAACATCCGGAATGGAAACTTTCAATATGGGAAATACTGGTGACCAGGATCTGGAATACCAAATTGTAACCGTTTACCCTATGGGAAACAAAGCTTTAAACAGCATTCCTGCAGGTGAGCAAACAACTGTTGCAAAAGATATTCACCAGGTATTGTCGCTTGACCCAACACCAGGAACATCAACCAGCAGCCCGGCTGACCGTGATGCAGTTTTGCATTATGACGGTGATGATATTAGCAATGCAATTGGTACCGCCAATGATTATCAATGGCGCGTAGCAGCTAAATTTACACCTGAAGTTGTCGCTCCTTATATTGGAATGATGGTTTCAAGTGTGGATGTATTTATTAATGAAGCTCCTTTAGGAACTAAAATTCAAATTTATGGTATGGGTTCATTCACAACTCCCGGACCTGGAGCATTGTTATATGAAGCAGACTTTACACCAACACCAGGTGCATGGAATACCATCCCAATTAATGATCCTATTTATATAGATGGTTCTGATATATGGGTTGGTTACTGGTTATCAGCAACAGGCGGAACTTACGTTCCTGGTTGCGATGCAGGACCACTGGATCCAAATGGTGACTGGTTGTCAAGCGGCCCGGGTTGGGGACATTTGGCAAGCAACCCTGATCTTCCTTACAATTGGCATATTCGTGCCAACCTGACCGGAGATCCAATTGTTCAATGGCTTTCTACTGACCCAGTTGAAGGTATGTTGATGAAGGATGAATTTATTGATGTTGAAGTTACTCTTGATGCTACAGGCCTGGTTTCAGGACAGTATGATGGAAAACTTAAAGTTAGAAACAACGATCCTGTAAACGAAGAAGTAAATATCAATGTTATACTTGGAGTTACTGTTGGTGTTCTGGAAAATGGCGAACAAGAATATGTAGCTGTTTATCCAAACCCTGCAAAAGACTACTTGCGCATTAAAACCAACGGAACTTTGACAAACGTTCGCATTATGAACATTATTGGTCAAACCGTTTATAGCAATACAGCTCAAAACTCAAATTCAACAATTAACATCAGCGAACTCGAAAGCGGTGTTTATTTTGTACAAATTGAAACCGAGCTAGGTACTTCTACACAAAAAATTGTTGTAGAATAAATATTAGATTATTTCATAAAGAGGCTGTTCCATTGCGGGACAGCCTCTTTTTTTTCTCTGCGCACTCTGTGTTCTCCGCGGTAACACTTTTAGGTATTTTAAGATTTTTTATTAATCAAAATCATAGATTCATTTTTCTGTTTAACAGATACTGAGTAACTTTACGCTTTTAAAATAATACAGAAATAAAAATGGAAAACGTTAAAAAATTTATTGAAGAAAA
The DNA here is from genome assembly GCA_036568185.1 of Bacteroidales bacterium. GTDB lineage: Bacteria > Bacteroidota > Bacteroidia > Bacteroidales > F082 > DATCTB01. The sequence continues at coordinate 4,283 of DATCTB010000218.1, forward strand.
CAAGGCACGTTTCATGGATGAACTCTTTGAAATGATTAGAATTCCATCCGTCAGTTCTCTTTCAGCACACAAAGAAGATATGATTAGGATGGCTGAACAATATAAAAAATCATTGCTGAAAGCTGGTGCCGACAAAGCTGAAGTAATGCCAACGCCAGGCAATCCGGTAGTTTATGCTGAAAAAATTATTGATCCGAAGTTGCCAACAGTATTGGTTTACGCCCATTATGACGTAATGCCTGTTGATCCGCTAAACTTGTGGACAACTCCCCCATTTGAACCCCAAATCAGGGATGGGAAAATATATGCCCGTGGTGCTGACGATGACAAAGGCCAGGGATTTATGCAGGTGAAAGCTTTTGAATCTTTGGTGAAAACAAATTCACTGAAAGTGAATGTAAAATTCATGATTGAAGGTGAAGAAGAAATTGGCTCAGTGAATTTAGGCGCCTTTTGCGACAAGCATAAAGATATGTTGAAATCAGATATTATTTTGGTTTCCGACACCTCAATGATAGCCGAAGATGTACCATCCATCACAACCGGCCTCCGGGGACTTGCCTATTGGCAGGTGGAAGTTACCGGCCCAAACCGCGACCTGCATTCAGGGCTTTTTGGCGGAGCTGTTGGGAACCCAATTAATATCCTGGCTAAAATGATTGCCTCGATGACAGATGAGAAAAACCACATCACCATGCCCGGCTTTTATGATGATGTGTTGGACGCAACGGCTGAAGAAAGGCAGAAAATGAACCAGGCACCTTTCAATCTGGATGATTACAAAAAAGCACTTGATGTTGAAGAAGTGCAAGGCGAAAAAGGTTACACAACATTTGAAAGAACCGGCATCAGGCCAAGTTTTGATGTGTGTGGAATTTGGGGAGGTTATACTGGCGAAGGCGCCAAAACTGTTCTTCCTTCGAAAGCTTATGCAAAAATATCAACCCGGCTTGTACCAAATCAGAATCATGAGAAAATTGCCTTGATGTTTGAAAAGCATTTTAAAAGCATTGCTCCAAAATCGGTAAAAGTAAAAGTTGAATCATTACATGGAGGTCAGGCTTACGTTTGCCCGATTGACTTACCTGCTTACCGGGCAGCTGAAAAAGCTTTCGAAAAAGTGTACAATAAAAAACCTGTTCCAACGCGCAGTGGCGGAAGTATTCCAATTATTTCAACTTTTGAAGATAAACTGGGAACCAAGAGCATTTTGATGGGTTTTGGCCTTGAATCAGATGCCATTCACTCACCCAACGAAAATTTCCCGGTAGTTAATTTTTATAATGGAATTGAGACAATTACCTGGTTCTATCATTATTTTGCTGATGCTTCGAAATAGTTTTATATAAACACAGTGCACTAATAAAGCACAAAGGGCAGCGAGAAATATTAACTTTTCTTGATGCCCTTTGTGTTTTTACCTTTGAGAACTTTCTGGTTTATTCTTAAAAGCCTACAATCTAATCACCTACCCTGCCTCCCCTTGTTTTCCTATCCCCCCGAAAATCCTTCTTTTCTTTACCGAACGGCTTTTTACCACCAACATATTTCTTTTCACCAGAATTTCCATAACTCCTTTTTTCAGGGTAGGGATCCCGTTTTTTCCAGGTGGGTTTTTCGTTTTTATTGTATTCGCGCTTTTCGCCGGCATCCCTTTGGCTACGCTCTTTTCTGTAGTTTTCTTTCTGTTCGTCATCCATGTACTTGCCTTTTTTGCTTCCGGCATACATTTCAAATTTAATCAGCCTGGTTTCAATTGGGCCATTGTAGAGGTGAATCCTGGCGGAAGGCCGGAGGCCAATAAATTTGGCAATATCAGTATCGGGGCTTATAATCCATGCTTCGAAACCTGAAAAACTTTTCTTCAACGTATCGCCTATGCTTTTGTACAAATTGATGATTTCCCCGCGTTCTTCAAGCCGTTTCCCGTAAGGTGGGTTAAAAACAAGAATTCCTTCCTGTTTTTCAGGAACAATAGCATCGAAGAAACTAACCTTCAGTTCAATATCTTTATGAAGGCCGGCATTTTTTATATTCCGCTTTGCGATATTTACTGCTTTCTCTGAACGGTCGGAAGCAAAAATGGAATGTTCTGCTTCCGAAATTTTAGCATCTTCTTCTTTCTTTATTTCTTCCCATAATTCCTTATCAAACCCGGCCCAGTTCATAAAAGCAAATTTTTGCCTGTAATACCCAGCGGGTATATTGTTGGCAATCATGGCAGCCTCAATGGCGATAGTTCCCGAGCCGCACATGGGGTCGTACAAATCTTTTTCGCCCTTCCAGCCTGAGAGCAAAACAATTCCGGCTGCCAGCACTTCGCTAATGGGAGCCTTATCGGCGTCAATCCTGTATCCCCTTTTATGCAATGATTCTCCTGAACTATCGAGTGAAACCGTACAAATATTGTGGCTGATATGCACATCAATATAAATGTCGGCATCCTCTTTTCCAACCCAGGGGCGCTTGCCTGTTTTTTCCCTGAACTGGTCGACAATGGCATCTTTCACGCGCAAAGCGGCATATTGCGAATGAGTTATTTCGGAATAAAAAACATTGGCATCAACCACAAAAGTTTGGTGAAGGTTGAAGATTCCATCCCAATCAATTTTCATGACCTCTGTGTACAAATCATCCTGGCTTTTCATGGTGAAAACCGTAATAGGCTGCAAAACCCTGACAGCCGTACGGCATAAATAATTCGCTTTATACACCACTTCGAGGCCACCGCTAAACTGCACTCCGCGGTTGATTATTTCTACTCCTGTTGCTCCAATTCCTGTCAATTCTTCAGCAAGCAAATTTTCAAGCCCGGCAAATGTTTTAGCGGTCAGTTGCATAGCCGCTTTGTTTTCTGTTAATTCTTCCATATCGGCTGCAAAATTAGTTATTTTAGCAGGGTAGCGCCTGATTTATTATTTAATACCTAAAATTATGACAATCAACGAAGCACAGCAAAAAGTAGATGAATGGATAAAATCAACCGGCGTAAGGTATTTCAATGAATTGACAAATATGGCAATCCTGACTGAGGAAGTAGGCGAAGTGGCCCGGATAATTGCCCGGAAATATGGCGAACAATCTTTCAAAAAATCTGATGAACAATTTGATTTGGCCGATGAATTTGCCGACGTGCTTTTTGTTTTAATTTGCCTCGCAAACCAAACCGGTATTGATTTATCCAAAGCCCTTGAAAACAACCTGTTAAAAAAAGAAACCCGCGACAAAGACAGGCACCGCAACAACAAAAAACTAGACGATTAATGCACCCTTCATTCCTGAAATATTTCCTTTTAGCCCTATTTAGTTTGTTTTCGGTGGTTATGCTACCTCAAAATATTACTGTTTCAGGAGTTGTAAAGGACAAATCGGGGAAGAAAGAACCTTTGGCTTTTGTGAATATCCTAACTGAATATGGAAACGGGGCAACAACAGATATTGATGGAAAATTTCAAGTTCAGGTAGTAAAAGGGAGCTGTTGCCTGCATCTTTCTTATGTAGGCTATGAACCGTTGGTTTATGAAATTGATTTTTCAAAAGAAAAACAAATTATTTATTTAACTCCAAAAATTTTCGACCTGACCGAGGTGGAAATTTTTCCAGGCATCAATCCTGCCGACCGAATCATCAATAACACGATAAAGAACAGGGATTTAAACAATCCAGAAAAATTACCGGCTTTTACCTACACCTCATACGATAAAATGGTCATTACTGCCAATATTGACTCTTTGACTGTTTTGGATACAATGATCATGGATTCGTCGCAGCGGGAAGCTTACAAATTTTTTGAAAAACAGGATTTCTTTTTGCTTGAAACTGTGACAGAGCGAAAGTATATGTCGCCGGGGCTAAACCAGGAAAATGTATTGGCAACAAGGGTTTCAGGATTCAAAGACCCAATGATGGCGTTTATGATTTCGCAAGTCCAATCCACATCATTTTACGATGATTTTATCCGGATTTTGGGTAGCAATTATATTAATCCTATTAGCCGCGGAAGTACCAAGAAATACTTCTTTACGCTGGAAGACACAACTTATTCGCCTACTGGCGATTCGGTTTTTATCATTTCATTCAGGCCGATGAAAAACACCAACTTTGAAGGCTTGAAAGGTTTTCTTTACATTAATTCCAACCGATGGGCTATTCAAAACGTGAAGGCAGAACCACAAAATGATACATCAGGAATTATTATAAAAATTCAACAAGCCTATAGTTTTATACAGGACCATTGGTTTCCAACACATTTGAATACTGACATTACGTTTTTGAATGCCGCCTTCAACGTGGGCGATACCTCTTATTATTTAATAGGAAAGGGTAAAAGTTACATAAAAGACATCAACCTGAACCCTGATCTGAAGAAATCAGATTTTGGATTTCACGAAGTGGAAATAGAATCAGACGCCGCAAAAAAGAAGGGGGAATTTTGGCGTGAATACAGGGTTGACAGCCTCACCATCAGGGAAAAAGAAACTTATCGGGTGATAGATTCAATTGGCAATGAAGCCAATTTTGACAAATTAGCTAATACTTTTCAAACCCTAGTCACCGGACGAATCCCTTGGGGCCCAATTGATTTTGATATGAACCGTTTTGCACATTATAATAATTACGAAGGTTTTTATCTTGGACTTGGCCTGCACACCAATGACCGCTTTTCTAAAAAAGTAAAACTGGGTGGGTTCTGGGGATACGGGTTTAAAAGTGAAGCAGCAACCTATGGTCTTGATGCAAGTGTTGTTATACATAAACCTTCTGAGTCTTCCGTCAGGATTGATGCTTACAACAACCCGATAGAAACAGGTGGCACCCAGTTTTTCGACGATAAAGATCAAATTTGGCGACCCGACGATTTCTATAAATTTTTCATCAGCATGATGAATCCTACTATCGGCGGAGAACTCAGTTTTACATTTAAACTAAAACCTTTACGCGATTTTAAATGGAACATAGGTTTGCGTGCGCAGCAAAAGGATGCCTATGAATCTTTTTATTTTACAAATGGACCAGAAACAGCAGATAATCAGCAAACTACTTTCAATTTTACCGATTTGCTTGTCGGCTTTAAGTTTTCATTTCGCGAAAAAGTTTTTCAAACAACCAAAGGTGAAATTTCATTTGGCTCGAAATTCCCGGTTATTTGGTTTAATTACACATACGGAATTTCTGGTTTCCTGAACGGTGAGTTCAACTACAACCGTTTCGATTTAAAAATAGAAGATAAGTTCCCAATAAAATACTTAGGCGAATTATCGGTGAGGCTTACGGGTGGGCTGGTATTGGGCGATGTGCCTGTCACCAATTTGTACAATTCAAGGGCGAGTTACAGGGTTTTCACAGTTTATGCGCCCAATAGTTTCGGGACAATGCGAATAAATGAATTTTTCTCAAATCGTTATGCGGCCTTGTTTTTATCGCATAATTTCAAAAACTTGCTGATAAATTTTAAAGGTAAATTTAAACCTGAGTTTTTACTGCTAACCAACATTACTTTCGGCAGTATGGACAACCAACAAAACCAGCACAACATTGACTATAATACCCTTGAAAAAGGATACTATGAATCAGGTTTTGCAATCCGGAAACTGCTTAATCTGCAAATTTACGACCTCGGTGTTGGCATTTTATATCGTTATGGGCCTTACGGTTTCGAAAATGTTTCATTTAACTTTGCCTACAAAATCAGCCTATATTATGGCTTTTAAGTTACTGTTAGCTAATCCAGTAAACAGACACCTATTTGAATTTATTTTAAAATTTAAATTCCTGCTTAAAAATAATTACTCGAAATTATTTGGAATTTTTTT
>DATCTB010000219.1:0-2922 GCA_036568185.1 Bacteroidales bacterium
TCTGCCTTGGTGGCATTACTATTCCTCTTAATAATAAAATTCGTCAGCCTGCAGGTCGAAATCAGCCTGCCTTCTTCGTCCCTGATATCAATATTCCAGACGTGGGTATTTTTCCCTTCGTGAATGATATTTGCCTCAGCAAAAACAAATCCTGTGTGTGCCGTACCAACATGGTTGGCGCTTATTTGCGAACCGCGGACATCAAATTGTTTGAAATCAACCAGCAATAACGAACCTAAACCTCCGACTGTTTCAGCCAATACAACATTGGCGCCACCGTGAAGAATTCCTGCAGGTTGCTTTGTCTTTTCATTCACAGGCATTTGTGCCTTTACAAAACCTTTGCGCACTTCAAGGTATTCAATATGCAAATGCTCCATCATGGTGCCTTTGTTGATGGCATTTAGTTCGGCAAGTGTTGAATTTTCGTTTATCATAAAAGTGTTTTTATAATTTATTTTCTCGCAAAGTCCGCAAAGTGAAGAGGAAAAGTTCGCAAATATTTCTCCGCGTTCTTTGCGTATTATTTTCTTTGTGGTCTTTGAGTGCAACCCCATCAAAAGTACAAATTTCCCCAGCTACTTTTACTGAAATATTGAATCATTCTAAAAAAGAAGGATGGTTTAATATTTTATATTTGGAAAAAAGTTTTTAGAGTTTAAGAACCGCTTTCGTTATCTTAAAGAATAACCAAATTTATTAACAATGAAAAATTTATATCCCATCTTTGTTTTATTGATTCTATTTAGCACCAGTTGCAAAAAGGAAAATATCCCGGATGACAATACTGCTTATTGTTCATCATCTACTTTTCAAGTTACTTTGGATGAGCCAGATCTTTCTAACAGCAACATTACGGAAGATAAAGAATGTAATGTAATTGTTTTTTGCAAGGTCGGGCAGCAAAATAAATTGATAAAATTGAATGCAACAGGAAAGCTACTGTGGAACAAAATTATTGATAGCGACAAAAAGCCTATTGATGTATTAGCTTTAAGCGACAATTCAATCGTTGTCCTTTTAAAAGGAGAATCAACAAAAGAAAAAACAGGTGCTTACCCCAATCGTGCGTGGATAACAAGTGGGATAATAGTATCAGATAATTGCAAGACAAGTCATGAACTTGTTGATAGTTGTACATATTTTAAATATAAAGGAAACCTTGAATTACGCCGATATGATTCTGATGGGAATCAACTATGGTTAAAAAATATTGAATATAACCAGGCAAGTGAAAATTCATTACTTGAGAACTCAAGTAATAGCTTTTTATTGATTGCTGCTGATTTGTACGGGATGCAACCTGATAATGTTTACGATAGTATCGGGAATCTGCCAAAAATCGATTTTCCGTTTGACAGAAACAAACTTAAGGTATATAATATTTCCTATGACAACCAAGTAATTTGGGAAAGTGAAGTGGATAACCTTTTTAATGAATGGTCTCTTGATATATTTTTTCCCAGAATTTCCATTGTAAAACTGAATGATAATATTTTAATTAAAACAAAAAAATATTTGATAACCCTAGATAAAAATGGTGCAGAAGCCAAAAGGGATGATTTATATCCCGAACATTGTGATAATACATTGTATTTTATGATTGGGCTTGGAGAAGATTCATATATCATTTCTGGCACATATGCTATTTATGAAGAGCCATTACCAGTTGGAGTAAGATATACAAAGTGCATACGCTCTGACGGAGCTATAATTTGGCAGCAAGATGAGATTCTATATATTGAAGATGGAAACAAGAATTGCTTTATAACTAATGGGTATCCTTATTTAAAATATTATGATGCAAAAGGAAATTATAAATACGAAATCGATAATGTATATTTTCCAATTGCAAAAATTAACTGTAATAATGGAATAACTTTTACTTCCACAGATGTTGAGGACAATTATAAACTTATAATAACAAGGACAGACAGCAATGGGAATTTCTAATATTCTATTAATTATTCCCTATTAATTTCCCCAACTCTCCCTATCTAGGCTGCGGTATTGGATGGCTTCGGCTAAGTGTTCAGTACCAATATTTTCCTTCTCCTCAAGATCGGCAATGGTTCTGGCGACTTTGATAATTCTATCAAAAGCACGGGCAGACAAATTCAATTTTTCCATTGCTGTTTTCAGCAAAGCCCTTCCAGTATCATCCAGTTTACAGTAAACCTCTAAATCGTTTGTTGACATCTGCGAATTGCTGTAAATTTTATTGTGGTTTTGAAAACGAAGCGTCTGCCTTTTTCTTGCCACCATAACTCTTTGCCTTACATCAATGCTTTTTTCACCCGAAGGAGCTTCTGCCAAATCAGAAAAAGCAACGGGCGTAACTTCTACGTGCAAGTCTATCCGGTCCATCAATGGCCCGGAAATCCGGTTCAGGTAACTTTTTACCACGCCCGGCGAACAAACACATTCCTTATCAGGATGGTTGTAATACCCACATGGACATGGGTTCATCGAGGCAACCAGCATAAAACTCGCTGGGTAATCAACAGTAACTCTTGCTCTCGAAATAGTTACAACCCTATCTTCCATCGGTTGGCGCATCACTTCAAGGACAGAGCGCTTGAACTCAGGCAGTTCATCCAAAAACAAAACCCCGTTTTGCGCCAGCGAAATTTCTCCCGGTTGCGGATACGTGCCGCCGCCAACCAAACCAGCGTCAGAAATCGTGTGATGGGGGCTGCGAAAAGGGCGGGTTGTTACCAAAGCTGCATCGCCGGTAATTATTCCGGCAACGGAATGAATTTTTGTGGTTTCCAAAGCTTCGTTCAGCGACATGGAAGGAAGAATGGATGGCAAACGCTTTGCCAACATTGTTTTCCCTGAACCCGGAGGGCCAATCATAATCACATTGTGGCTGCCGGCGGCTGCAATTTCCAACGCCCGTTTTATATTTTCCTGTCCTTT
>DATCTB010000220.1:0-2379 GCA_036568185.1 Bacteroidales bacterium
ACCGCTCAATTGACGTGGCAGCACAGGTGGCACCAACTGATTTGACAGTGCTAATTTCGGGCGAAAGCGGAACAGGGAAAGAAGTTTTTCCACAAATAATTCACCAGCTGAGTACCCGCAAGCATGGAAATTATATTGCCGTGAACTGCGGTGCAATCCCAGAAGGAACAATTGATTCAGAATTATTCGGGCACGAGAAAGGTTCATTTACCGGCGCACACGAAGCCAGGAAAGGTTATTTTGAAGTGGCTGACGGAGGAACTATTTTCCTGGATGAAGTTGCTGAATTGCCTATTTCAACACAGGTTCGTTTGCTGCGTGTACTCGAATCAGGCGAGTTTATGAAAGTGGGCTCTTCCAAAGTAATAAAAACTGATGTCCGCGTAGTTGCTGCCACGAATGTTAATATTCCGCAAGCCATTGAGAAAGGGACTTTCAGGCAGGATTTATTTTACAGGTTGAATACTGTGCCCATCATTATTCCGCCTTTGCGCGACAGGAAAGAAGACATTCATTTGCTGTTCAGAAAATTCTCGGCTGATTTTGCCGAAAAATACCGCATGCCTGCGCTTCAGCTTAGTGCTGATGCCGTAAAATTGCTGACAGATTATTATTGGCCAGGAAATATCAGGCAATTGAAAAATGTAACCGAGCAGATTTCGATCATTGAAAGAAACAAAGAAATTAGTGCGGATACTTTAAAACGCTACCTCCCTGACGATAAAACTTCTGATTTGCCGGTTTTATACCGCAAAAAAGATGAAGAGCATTTTTCAGAAAGGGAATTGCTTTACAAAGTATTGTTCGACATGAAAAAGGACATGCACGAATTAAAGCAAATTGTGGTGAATTTACTGGAAAACGGCGAAGACGAAAAAGCACTTGCCCAAACCCGCGCTATGATGATCAAAGATTATGGCGAATCAATAAAACCAAAACCTTCTTCAATACACGAGGTTTCAGTAAGCCAAACTGATGATGGGGATTATGAAGATTATGACCATTCCGAAATAATTGAGGAATCATTGTCGTTGACAGACAAGGAGAATGAAATGATTAAAAAAGCACTTGAAAAACACCATGGAAAGCGCAAAAATGCGGCTAAAGAGCTTGGGATTTCAGAGCGTACTTTATACAGGAAAATTAAAGAATACAATATTCAATAATGGACAGTTTCAAATTTTATAAAACACAAATTCTGATTGTTACCATGTTTTTTTTCAGTGTGGCAATTCTGTTTTCTTTTTCTGGCTGTGGAGCTTATTCCTTTACAGGGGCTTCCATTCCGGCAGGTGCCAAAACAGTGTCGATTCAATACTTTCCTAACAAGGCTTCATTGGTTGTGCCTACGTTAAGCCCTACATTTACTGAAGCACTCAGGGAAAAATTCACTCGCCAAACCAACCTGGAAATGGTTGAAAGAAATGGCGACATGGCTATGGAAGGCGAAATTACTGAATACAAAACCACTCCAGTTGCAATCCAGGGTGACCAAACTGCTGCACTCAACAGACTAACGATTACCGTAAACGTTCGTTTCACAAATAAGTTAGAGCCAAGTAAGGATTTTGAACAAAAATTTTCCCAATTCCGAGAATATCCCTCCACCGATGATTTAACTGCTGTGCAAGACCAGTTAATCACCGAAATAATTGAGTTGCTGACGGATGATATTTTCAACAAAGCGGTAATCAATTGGTAGAGGAAAAAAGTAAATAAAATGAACAAACAGCAGTTCTCAAATTATCTCCAAACCCCCGCTTCGCTGGATGAATCTACAATTGCCGGTTTAAACGAGTTGGTGAAAGAATTTCCATACTGTCCTTCGATACACATTTTGTTATCCTTGAATTACTTTAATGAAAAAGATTTCAGGTACGATGCATCGCTCAAATTAACAGCTGTTTATGCAGGTAGCAGGCGGATTTTAAAAAACCATATTGAAAAAATGGGAACCTTGGGCGAAACAGTTCACTTGCCTGATGAAGACTCTGGAATAGAAAAGGTTGACGATTCAAAAGCTAAAGAGGAAGAGCCCAGGCCAACCGTGGAAATTGAAGAATCACCTGCGCCAAGCAAGACAAAGGCTGAATTGATAGATGAATTTATTAAAAACCTACCGGGAATTTCACGACCAAAGAGCACTTTCTTCGACCCGGTTGATGCTGCAAAACCAAGTATTACTGACCAGGAAAATGTTATCAGCGAGACACTTGCAAAAATTTATTTCGACCAAAAATATTTTGAAAAGGCAATAAAAATTTATGAAAGATTAAGTTTGAAATTTCCAGAAAAAAGTAGTTACTTTGCAGCCCTTATTGAAAAAGCAAAAAACGAATTAAAATCTAAATAGCAAAAGAATGTATATTTTTATCTCGG
>DATCTB010000221.1:0-14456 GCA_036568185.1 Bacteroidales bacterium
TATCCACCAAAACCAAATCGTGGCCGAATGCTTTGTATTGTGTATATATTGAATCGCGGGTAGTGCCGGCAATGGGTGTTACAATATTTCGTTCATCTCCTAAAAGTGTATTGACCAAAGAAGACTTACCCACGTTTGGCCGGCCAACAACTGCAATTTTTGGTAATTCAATGGCGTCTTCGGCATCTGTTTTTTCCTTAAAAATTTTCACAACATCATCAAGCAACTCGCCTGTTCCAGAGCCATTGATGGAAGAAAGCGGGTAAATGTCGCCCAAACCCAATGCATAAAACTCACCCGCCTGGTCGCCCATGTGAGGCGAATCTACTTTGTTGGCAACCAGGTAAACCGGTTTTTTCGATTTCCTCAACAAATCGGCAACATCTTCGTCAAGCGGGCTGATACCTTCGCGTGAATCAACCACGAACAAAATCGCATCCGATTCATCAATTGCAAACAAAACCTGCCTCCTGATTTCACTTTCGAAAGTATCATCAGAGCCATGGACGTAGCCACCGGTATCAATTACCGAAAAAATATATCCGTTCCAGTCGCTTTTACCATAAATACGGTCGCGCGTAACGCCGCTAACTGATTCAACTATTGCTTCCTGGCTTTGCGTAAGCCTGTTGAACAAGGTTGATTTTCCTACATTTGGGCGCCCTACAATGGCGAGTACGTTGCTCATGTTCTTAAAAATTAAGGTATTTATAAATGCTATCTGGCTATTTACTTTTCAATTATTGATTGTATCCAAAGCGCCTGAGGCTGGTTTCGCTGTTGCGCCACTCCTTATCCACTTTTACGGTGAGTTCGAGAAATACTTTTTTACCAAGAAATTCTTCAATATCAAGCCTTGCCTGGGTTCCCATCTTTTTAATTGATTTGCCCTGGTGGCCAAGAATGATGGCTTTCTGTGTTTCGCGGTCAACGATGATGTTGGCAGCAATTTTCACCAATCGTTCAGTTTCTTTAAACGATTCAACTGTTATTTCAACCGAATACGGTATTTCTTTCTGGTAATTCAGTAATATCTTTTCACGGATTATTTCTGAAACAAAAAACCTTTCCGAACGGTCTGTCAAATCTTCTTTGTCAAAGTAGGCTTCGTTTTCAGGCAAATAATGCATTATCCTGTCAAATACCTTTTCAACATTGAATTTATTTAAAGCTGAAATAGGGATAACTTCAGCCTTTGGCATAAACTGTTGCCAATATTCAATTTCAGAAACTACTTTTTCCTGGTCGGAAAGGTCAATTTTATTAATTAAAATTAAAACCGGAATCCCTGAAAAATTAAACTTTTCAATAATTTCTTGTTCTTCAAAGCGCTGGCCGGGTTCAACGATTAACAGCATAATATCGGCATCAACCAAGGCAGTTTCAATGAAGCTGTTCATCAACTCGTGCATTTTGTATGAAGGGTTGCGGATGATGCCGGGTGTGTCGGAATAAACTATCTGAAAATCATCACCATTCACAATACCCATAATGCGGTGGCGTGTAGTTTGCGCCTTCGAAGTGATGATGGAAAGCTTTTCACCAACCATTGCATTCATCAAAGTAGATTTTCCAACATTGGGGTAGCCAATAATATTGACGAAACCAGCTTTATGCGACATAAAATTTTAGGGATTATTTGTATTGCAAAGAAACAAAATATATCTTTGCACTCCCAAAATAAGAAATTGCGGGGTGGAGCAGTGGTAGCTCGTTGGGCTCATAACCCAAAGGTCATCGGTTCGAATCCGGTCCCCGCTACAAAAAAGCCTTGAAAATTTTCAAGGCTTTTTTATTTAACACCACAGTTATGCATTTTGTTTATGTATTATTTTCATTAAAAGACCATAAGCTTTATAAGGGATACACCTCAAATTTGCAGAACAGGCTTATAAAACATAATACCGGAGGCAGTAAATCCACGGCTCACAGAAAGCCATTTGTTTTGGTTTATGTTGAGCAGTTTGAAAGCAAACAGGAAGCATTGTCACGAGAGCAATATTTCAAATCGCTGGAAGGTGGTGCTGAGCTTTATCAACAACTTAGGAAACTGCATATTCTTGATGAAGGCAACAAATTGAATTTAGAGCGGAGGTAGCTCGGGCGTACGCCAGGCATCGGTTCGAATCCGGTCCCCGCTACAAAAAAAGCCTTGAAAATTTTCAAGGCTTTTTCTATTTGAGCAGAACAAGAAATTAAAATGAGGAACTATTTCTTTAAAAATTTACTTGTATATCCTTTGTTCTTGTCGGTAATGCGGATAATATACATTCCGCCTTTCAGTTCGGATATTGGAATCTTATTGCTTCCAATACCGGATAATTCTCCCTGTTTTACCATTCTTCCATAAGTGTCGAAAATAGCATATTGAACGCTGCTTTGATTATTATAATTCACCCAAATTTCATCTATTGCCGGGTTAGGATAAATTCTCAGTTGCTGAACTTCGGCTACGTTTTCTTCTTCTCCCAACCATTGATAACCAAAATAATCTGAATTCCGGTAATAAGCTTCTTTTACATCGTCAATATAGGTTTTAAGCAACTCAACAGAAGACAATGGGCCATCATCTCCCCTGGCTGTTACAAATGCAAAGTCAACTTTTTGCATGGAGTTGGGCTGGAAGGTAAAAGGCCCCATTACGCTCAAACCCCTTCGGTCTTCTGGTTCATTTCCTGCAATTTCTTCAGTCCAGTCAACAGGGCCGTATGGCTCTTCACCATTGGTTCCCCAATAGCATGGGTCTGTCATTCCCGGGAACATAAAGTTGCAAGCTGGGCCGTACGCTCCGCTGGAAACATGTCCGTTTCCACCATATTCCATTGCTGTACCATCTTTCCAGATCGAATTCATATAATCATAGTAATGTGTGGCAATTTGTGGATCACCCTGAGTATTTCCACTATTATTAAAATAAATAAATTTTGTCATTCCGTATCGTTCATTGTCAACAATACCATCGCCAAAGCCCACTCCGGTAATGCTTTCATCACATCCACCGTTCGGGTCATCTTCATTATTTGGATTCAGATAAGGTCCCCCAAGTATAACAATGCCCTGTGCTGGTGGATTTTCGCCATAGCCCTCAGGTTCATCGTCAAAATCATCACCATTATATCCGTAATAGGCTCCTCTTGCAACATCACAACCTACATAATCATCCCTGGCATACCCAATATCGAAATCACAAAACAACCCTATATAAGTATCTTCCAACAGATTGCTAGAACGGTTAAATATTTTATAACTTAAAAAAACTGTATTGTTCATTGCAACTGAGTCCGGCGCATAAAACTCGTAAGCCATACCATGTATTTCCAACCCAATGGTTCCAGCTCCGGTTTCACCGTGTACTTTTAAATCGTTGAAAATAAAAAACACACACTGGTCGCCCCTAATCAAAGGGTAATCTCCTGAATAAGGATCATAATTACCATCACCGTCAACATCAACAAAAGGAGCAAGGTATTCGCTTTGGTTGAGTTCCGGGTCGCCTTGGGCAGGCCAGTTTTTAATGTTATCAATGGGTTCATAACCCGGGTCACTCCAATGTGTACGGTGATAAATAATTTCGTCCACATTCAGTTTCCAAACTTTGTTCCAGGAAACTATGGTAGCAGTATCGATGCTTAAATTATTTCCGTCTATACTTAAGGGGCCGGTCCAAAAATCAGTACCTACTTGCCTGAATCTTTCAGCAGCCAGTTTCAATTCATTCTGATCCATGCCCCCAACCCACAATGTTTGATTAAAAATGGTGTTTTTTCCACTTCCTTTTGGGTATTCAAACATAATTGGATCACTTGATCCCACACCTTGCCAAAACTGGCCGCCCCATGCATTAATGCCGGCTTTTATATTATTTGCATCAAGGTAAGTCCTGAAGTCTGTATTTAAAATATCTAAATAAACAGTGCCTATCGAGTTAGGCCCAATTAAACCATCTTCGTCAATTAACATATAAGTACCTCTTTTAAAATTACCATTAATATTATAAAATTGATCATAATTGGTAAAGTAGGTAATTGAACTGTCAGTAAAAGAATACGCGTAAGTTGCACTCTTGATTTTAAATGATTTTCCATCAGGATGGTAATCATTTGCCAGTACATTAACGGTTACATATTGCCCCAGGCTAACACTTGCTGTATCATCAACTGCAACAGCTCCTTGTCCGAAAACAATGCCCGAGAGAAAGAGCATTGAAATAATGGTAATAATATTTTTCATGGAATAAAATTTTAAATGATGTGTTTGCCATAAAGACGAAAACGCAAACCTGAAAGTTGCCCGCTCAGGCTTTTATCTGACTAATGCCAAAGTCCCTTTGTCCGCTATCTGGTACAAAATGTTGTTTTCATAAAATGAATAAACGAGCGTATAAACGTAAACGCCCAATTGGCAATCAACCCCATTGAATTTGCCATTCCATCCTTCGTCAACGCTTGTGGTTTGAAATAATAATTGAGCATTCCTGTCGAAAATAATTAATTTATAAGAAAATGGGCGCTCTTTAAAAACCGGTTTGAATTCATCATTTATTCCATCGCCATTTGGTGTAAAGGCATTGGGTATTAACAGTTTCACTGAATTGTTTGAAACGCTGACAGAATCAGTTGACTCGCACCCATTCCTACTAACGCGTACATGATAATCGCCTTCAGCTTTTGCTTCGTAAAACCGGGTTTCTGTGCCATCCTGCCAAATCCAGAAATCCATTCCTTCGCCACCGTCCAGCACCAACTCACAGGTATTGCAAATAGCGGTGTCATTTCCCAAATTGATTTTCGGGTACGAAAATATTTCTACAGTTTTAGTTGCTGTAATAACTTTGTTGCATTGGTAGGCTGAAAATTTTGCCTCGAATGTTCCTTCAGTTTGATACTGATGAATGGGTTCATTTTTTATAGAAACAGAAGGGCTTCCGTCACCAAAAGACCAAACCACCGAGTCGCTGTTCAAATATTGGTTGTAGAGAAAGTGTGTTGTGTCGCCCAGGCAGGTTCCTTTAAATGAGAAACCGGGTTGGTAAAAATAGGAAGCGATAAAATTGGGCAAGCCCATCAGCGAACTTTTGCTTTGCAAATTCATGGCGTTTTCCTGAAAAGCACATTTTTCACCTAATTCATTGGGCATGTTAATTGCGCTCAAATAATCCCTGTTTTGTTTGGCAATATAAATTTTACCATCGGGTGCCAATTGCATGGCAAACAAGTTTCCGCCGGCAAGCAAAGTCGCGCTGGAATTCACTTCTTGCTCTGTCTGAGCCGTCATGTCATATTGCCACAACCTGTATTTTTTACCGCCAGTGTTGATATAGAACCGGGTTCCATCAGGTGAAAATTCAAGCCCATAAGCATAAACAGTTTCATCTTTTGCGTAAATGCTTTTTGGGTTAACAACTTCTCCTGTCCGGTTATCAAATCGAAAAACTTCTACTATAATACTGTCGTTATTCACCGGGAAAGCCAGCATATTGGATGCCGGCGAAACCTTCATATAACCAATATCGGCTCTCACGTAGGTGCCCGATTGGCTTACAACGGTATCCAGAAATGTTCCCTGCGAGCTAAGCAAATAACAATAAAATGTATTTTCCCTGTCATGCGTAATTATCCAGGTATCATCGCCATTACAATGTTTGGTTGCTGCAATTTTTTCGACAAAATCTTTTCGAATCAATTGGTTTTTCAACACCACATCGCCATCACCGCTTTCGCGTTTCATATTCACAACAGAATAGTTCAGCCCAACCGAATCAGAATAAGCATCTACCGTAAACAAATAATACAATGAATCGGAAAGTGGGATAATAATGCTGTTTTGGTTCAGCAATTGGCTGCCATTCAATCCAAAGCCATTGGGCATGAGCTGGTTTTTTCGGTTCCAGACCTTTTTTCCGTTGGTATAAAATTGCAATTTTCCAGCCTTGTTACAAATAACCGCACAACCTGCTTCTGCCCGCATGGCACTGTTAATGAGCAATTCGGGCTTGCCGGAACTGAAATCAATGCCGGCATGGTCGCCAAAATACCAAACCATTGCTTCTTCCTGCGCCCAGGAGAAATTGCTGATAAACAGCACAAGCAAAATAGTTTGGGCAATTTTCATTGTTTGCAATAAAGGTAATCACTATAAGTTTACGATAAATCCGAATTTGATTCCAAAAGTTCTGAAACGTTCATCAATTGGGTAATTATTGTCAAAAACAGATTGCAGGTTTTGCTTGTAAAACGGGTAAGCCATGATGCTCCAATCGGGGGTAATGTGGTACGAAACACCAACTTGCAACAAGTAATTAAATTGGTGGCGGTTCATTTTGTCTTCTATTTCCGACAGGTTGGTAAAAACATTTTGTTCGCTTAGAGAAGGCACATTGCCATTTGCTTTGATATAGATTCCGTAGGAAAAACCGGTGGCAATGTTTACTGTGAAGCGGCTTTTGTTGAAATTGTAGCCGGCCAGCAATGGAATTTCAATGCATTCCCACTCATTGCTTCCTTCGTTTATTTGGTTGTAAACAGGCACAAACACAGAATCAATTCCAATAATAATTGGTTCGCCGGTAATTGGCGGATCGAAGAGCCAGCCCCAGGTGGTGTCGTTCACATAATGGCTTTGCAGGCTGTCGAAAGCCGAAAAAGAATAATTGTAATTCCTGTTGTTTTTAAACCTTGAATAAGCCAAACCCGTTTGAACAAACCAATTTTTAAATGTTACCTGGAAATCAAGCCCGGCAGAATAGGAAACTGCTGACGATTCGTGTGCAAGCTGGTAATTCCTGACTTCATCGTAAATAGGCTGCGATTGTAAATTCACAGTATTGTATGAAGGCGAAACGGATAATAACAAGGAGAATTTTACTTTTTGTTTTGGGATAAAAAGATTGCTTGTGCTGTCGTAAAGCAGTTCAGGCTGTAGATTGTTGAGGTCTGAAAGAGAAAGGGTTGAAAGAAATTCAGTTGAATACACTTCTCTTTTATTTTCAGATTCAATAAAAACATGAGCTTCAGCAGCCAATTCTGCATTGTGTGATTCTGCTTTTAATAAATAATTTTTTGCATCAGTTTTTGAAGTAGTTGAAGTTTTTGTTTCTGTAGCAGAAGTATTATTTACCAACACTTCAGCAATAGTTTCTTCGTGAATTTCTAATCCTTCATTTTCTGTTTTTTCATTGATTTCAAATTCTTGAGTGCTTGATAAAGTAGAGCTAATTGCAAAGTTTGTGGCTGGGTTTGTTACTGGCAATGAATTTGCTTCTTCACGGGGCAAACCAAAAAACAGCGCAGAACCAATGACAGCAATGGCTGCACCTCCGGCAATAAAAAATTTATAATTGCTCCAAAACAGGCGCAGCTTGACTTTCAGCCAAAAACTACCGGAAAGTTTGTACTCAAACCCGGCAAAAGCTTCTTTATAAAAATTATCCAGTTTAGTCATCTGTTTTTATTATTGGGATGAAAAAATTAACCCTGCTTCCATTAGTTTTTGGCTTACTTTCAGGTTTTTGATAGTTGTATTCTGCCAGCATGGATTGCAGTTTCTTGCGTGCTTTTAAATATTGCGTTTTTGATGTGCTTTCGCTAAATCCAAGCATTTCTGCTATTTCTTTGTGCGAGTAGCCTTCAATGGCATATAGGTTGAAAACCATCCGGTAGCCATTTGGCAGGCTTTGTATAGTTTTTAAAATGTCTTCAATTGCAAAAGTATCAGGAACATAATCGGCGTATTCAGAACTGTAACTTGATTCTTCAAGGGTTTCAAAGTAATAATTTTTCTTGTTTTTTCTGAAATTATCAATTGCTACATTGATTACTATCCTTCTCAACCAGCCTTCAAATGAACCGGCTGCTGAGTAGCTTTCAATCTTTTGAAAAATTCGGGTAAAGCCTATGAGCAGTATATCTTCGGCCTCCGATTTATTCTTTGCATAGCGCAAGCAAATCCCCATCAAAGAAGCATGGTACTTCTCAAACAGAATTTTTTGCGCCTTCCGCTTTCGTTTCAGGCAGCCATTAATAATTTCCTGTTCAGTTTTCATCGGCCGTATATGTTAACATGACGAGGCCAGGGGTTGTAAAGTTGCCTAAAAAACAATAGAAAGTTATAAAGTTACAACAACTTGGAATGCTTAGATAAGATTAAATATAAATTAGGATTTCAAAAAAGCGGCCAGATACCTTATATATCTGTAAAACAAATATTTAAAATCATATTTTGATTGATTGAAATTGATTGGGAATGCGATTTCTCAAGTTTATTCGGATACTTTCTAAATAACAGGTTATATTAGCAATCTAATATTCACATGAATACTAACTCAAAAGTTCTGATTTTTGGTAATAACTTTTGAAATTGACTACCAGAAACTACTAGACTAAAAATTCGTTTTAAAAATATTGCAATGAGAAAAACAATTATTTCACTACTCTTATTACTTAGTTCTTTTTATTATTTGACGGCTCAAGAGCAAAGTGCAGAAACGAAGAGCATTGAAGATAAATGGCACTTTGAATTAACGCCATATTTTTGGGCTACCAGCATGTATGCAAATATTGAACTCGGGCCGATTTCATTTGAGTCTGATACAAGATTCAAAGATATTTTTGCAAACCTGGAATATGCCATACCTTTCCATTTTGAATTTGGAAAAGGCCGTTGGACTGTGATAACAGATTTCCTTTATGTTGAAAATCAGATGAACCAGGAAGCGCAATACACAATCTTTCCAAAATTACCTGAAAAAACAACTATCGATTTTAGTTCGGTTTATACACTCACTAAATTGCAATGGGAAGCCTTGGGTGCCTACACTGTGAGGACGCATAATACAAAGAATGCTGCTTGTAAAATTGATGCTTTGCTTGGGGTGCGGTTTACGCGAATAGAAAATAACCTGGAGTTGACGAAGCAAGGTGTTTTAGATACATTGGCTGTATTTCCGTTCTCGTTTACGGAACAATATGTTGATCCATTGATTGGCGCAGCTTATACGGCTCACATTCATAAAAAATGGAAGTTTTACCTCAGGGCCGACATTGGTGGTTTTTCCGTAGGCTCGAAATTTACAAGCAACATAATCACCAATATTTCATTTCAAGCAGTCCGTTTTATGGATGTCAACCTGGGCTACCGGTGGCTCTATACAAATTATGACAATGGAAAAAGCGGGGCAGAGTACTACAGCAACAAATCAAATGAATTAGGGCCAATATTTTCGCTAACTTTTAAATGGTAAGGTTTTTAGGAAAAAATCATCTCTTTTGGTAGAAAACCTGGTAGCCATATTGGGCGGCAAATTCCCTGCAATATTTATCAACAAGCTGGAAAAGCGCTCCATCAGTAGAGAAATTTGGGTTTTTATAGGCCATTTTGTATTTTTTCGAGTCGATATGAATACCGTAAGCGTAGTAACCGGTAACATAAAAAACATGTTTTTCCCGGACATCATCATAGCGAGCAAAAATTTGAGATTTGGTGTTAACAGCACCACCCAAAATGAACCATTCTGTTTTCAGATTGTCTATGTCAGGATTAAAACTTTGTATGTAGATACCTTTAATTTCAAGGAAGTCCGCAAAATTTTTCAAAATAGTGGTGTCGTTTTCAGGCGGTACTATTTTAATTGTATTGCATTTCTTAAAAGGAGCGTCGGCATCTTCTTTTGGTGGCAATACAAACAGCAATAAAGCAGAAAAAAGTATAAGTATTGTTTTCATAGATAGCAGGTTTTATGCCACTAAATTAGAGAAAAAATATTTACTACAGCCATATATCGAAAACTGAAGTAGGTGAGCTTACTTAATTCTATTTTTTTTTTAATAGGAAACAAAAAAAAATCCTGCAACGAAGTATTGCAGGATGCTTCCAATTCATGTAATAAAATAATATGTAACTAACGCATTCCTTCCAAGATTATAAAAAGAAAGAGCGTTTATTGATTACTGTATATAGCCTGAAAATACTGTTTCCGATATTTTCAAAGAAATATACTTTGTTTTCCTGATCGCTGGTGAAGATTTTTACATCCAGGTCTTTTACATCCTTTTCAATCAAACCATTTGATTTGATTTCGTTAAGCGAATACTGTTCATCAATTTTCATAGTCAAATACTTTAGTTAGGTTAACTTTAATGTTTTCTTTAATGCAAATAGGGCAGGCAGAATTTCTTACAATAGAAATATACCCACATCTTTCGCAGATATAATAATTAAACTGCGCGGGCAAATCACCTCCCTTTTTTTGCAATGTTTTTTTTTCGCTCATAACAATCATTGTTTAGCTTAATCAATGTCTGTGCCATTATATGGTGATGCTGAACATATTTATGTAATTATCAGAAAAACAAATAAATAGCGTTGTTAAATTATTTTCATATAAAATATTTTTTCAGCAAATATTATTAAAAAAGGAAGTTTTGATTTACGATACTGGATAAACTTACGAATTCGGAAAAAAGGTAAAAACAGTTCTTTGGTTAAAAGCTTTGCACCTTCAATTTATTATTTTTGTAAAAAAGAAATTTATGTTCACATTCAAAGAATATTCTTTTTCATTGAAAGAAATAGAAAGAAGGGTAGAAGTTATTTCTGAAATGAAGATTGATTTTTTGGAGAGAAAAGAAAGTCTCCGGAAAATTCTTGAATGTATTGATCTGACTACTTTAAGTGGCGATGATACAGATGAAAAAGTAAAAAACTTGTGTAACAAAGCGATTTCTTATTCTGAAATCAATACACAAAACCCCAATGTTGCAGCAGTTTGTGTTTATCCAGTTTTCGCGAAATTGGTAAGCAAAACTCTTTTTGGATCAGGTATAAAAACCGCCTGTGTTGCAGGTGGATTTCCAAGCGGGCAATCACCTCTGGCAGTCAGGCTTGAGGAGGTTAAGTTTGCGCTGGACAATGGAGCTGAAGAGATTGATATGGTAATTTCGAGGGGTAAATTGATAGAAGGGAATTTTGATTTTGTTTTTAATGAAATTTCTGAAACCAGGAAACTTTGTGGTGATGCACATTTAAAAGTAATTCTGGAAACAGGTGAATTGAAAACTGTTGAACTGATTAGAAAAGCTAGTGAAATTGCAATTCTTGCAGGAGCCGATTTTTTAAAAACTTCAACCGGTAAAATTGATCCTGCGGCTACGCCAGAGGCATTTATAATAATGCTCGATACCATTGCCGAATATTCAGAAAAAACTGGTAAGATGATTGGAATTAAAGCTGCTGGCGGTATTGCTGAACCTAATGATGCCTTACTTTACCTGAATTTGACAAAATCAGTTTTAGGCCCGAAATGGATTGACAAACAATATTTCAGAATTGGTGCAAGCCGGCTGGCTGACGCTGTTTTTAACGAAATTTCCGGTGTACAATAGATTTTTAAAAAAAATAGATTAAATGGATTATGGTACATTTGCTTTAATTTATATATCTCTTGATGAAAAAACTTACACTTCTAATACTTCTTACAGTTTCAGTAATTACGATTCAATCTCAAACTGATCAAACTGAAGCTATTGATTTTCAGGTTAAAGCCGTTTCTGGTGAAACAATTAAGCTTTTTCCAATACTTGATGAACAAAATAAAATAGTTGTTATTGATTTTTTCTCAACTACTTGCGGTCCATGCCAGGATTATGCTCCTGATTTCCAAAATGCCTACGAATTATTTGATTTCAATAATGGCAATGTTTTTTTTATGGGAATAAACTTCAATAATGACAATGATGAGGTCTTGGAGTTTGATTCAATTTTTGGGCTTACTTACCCAAGTGTTAGCGGAATTCAGGGTGGCGGCGATAATGTTTACGAAGCTTACAATATAATGGCTTATCCAACTGTAATAGTTATTACGCCTGATCATCAGATTGTTGAGCAATCCATCTGGCCGCCTTCGGAAGAGAATATTGTCAACGCTGTGTATGCGCATGGCGGGGTGATGGTTGGAAATGCAGAAATTAAAAATGAAAATTCAGGCGCGAAAGTTTTTCCTAATCCGGCTAGCGACAAAGCTATACTTTCAATTAATTCAGCAAACCAAACTTCAATAAATTATTCGATTTATGGCCAATTTGGCAATTCAATTTTTTTATCAGAAAAAATATTTTTGCAAAGTGGTAATAACCAACTTGAATTGCCAGTAAAGATGCTAAAAAGTGGCATTTATTTTGTTAGAATTAGCGGGGAAAGCTTTCCAGCTGAAAGCATTAAATTTTTTGTAATAAATTGATTTTAAATCTTAAAAGAAATAAATGAAACTCAAAGCTTCGTACATCGCAATCTTTTTTACAATTGTTATCACCAGTTTTTATGCCTGCGAAGAAACATTTGATTTGAACCCTGATAGTTCGACTGATTATGTTAAAAAGTACCTTGGTACATGGCATGTTTCGGATCAAGCGGCACGCTTGAATTATGACGTGGTTATCAAACGAAATCCCGGCGACAGCACTTCAATAATTCTTGAAAATTTTGCCGATATGCGAGGTTCTGCAATAGGCATGGTTATTGGCAATACCGTTGTTATTTCGCTCCAACCCATCGGCGGCGGAATGATGTCTGAAGGAAGTGGAAACTACCTGAGCGCATCAGAATTAAAATTCAATTTTGTATTGGACAATGGTATAGATTCAGAGTCCAGGGTTGGGTTTTTTAGTAAATAAAACCTGGAATTTTTATCCATTCATTATAATTCCATATCACCAGCGAATCTGTTTTTTCAGTTGTCGTATCGCTTTCCTGAATAAGCACAAAATTAAAATACAGAAAGCGTTCACTCGAATCATTTTTTTGGATAGAATCATTTTTAAACTCGGCAATCGAATCTGATTTAGCCGCCATTATCATCAATTCTGTTTGCATTTTGTTTAACCTGCCAAGTACTTCGTCATAAATTTTCTCCATCAGCTTAGGGTTACCATTATAATAATCAATGTTTTGCTGAAGCTGTTCCCGAGTAAGTTGATGTTCTTCAATTACTTTATTATAAAGCGATTCTCCATAATTGTTTACTGGCAGCCGTTCAATGCGCCTGTAGGTTAATATTCCTTCCGATAGCTGAATGTCGGTCAGAATATCAACCATTTGGTCTTTGGTAAGAAGGTTTTCAGGTACTGTTATTGTTTCTTGATTTTCATGATAACATGAAAAGGAACTCACAACAACAATCAAAAGCAGGAAATATTTTTTAAACATGCTATTAATTGCCAACTTCTGATAAAAACTTAATTCGCATCAGCCTGACTTCTTCTTCTGAAAATTCAGATTCGCCCAGTTCTTTCAGCGCTACATCTATAGAATCTGTTTCGGCTTCAGAAAAATAATCAAAAATATCTTCCTGGTGGTATTCGTCAACAAATTCATCAACGTAATAGCTGATATCCAGGCGTGTTCCGGATGAAACAATTCTTTCAATTTCGGTAAGTAATTCACCCAAAGTAAGATTTTTAGCTGATGCAATATCTTTCAAAGGCAACTTGCGGTCGATGCTTTTGATGATGTAAACCTTCAGCCCCGATTTGTTGACTACTGATTTTATTACCAGGTCGTTAGGCCTGTCAATTTCATTTTCTTCAACATATTGTTTTATCAACTCAGTAAAAGGTTTGCCATATTTTGCTGCTTTTCCAGCACCAACTCCAACAATCTGTGTCAATTCTTCTTCAGTTATTGGATATTGAATAGCCATATCCTCCAGCGATGGATCCTGGAATATTACAAAAGGTGGTAAGTTTTCCTTGCGGGAAATATTTTTTCGCAAGTCCTTAAGCAAAGCAAAAAGAGTTTCGTCAGAAGCAGTAATTTTTTCTCCAGAACCGTTCATGGTGATTATGTCGTCATCATCTGAGCCGCCATAATCATGATCCTTCCCAATCATGATGCTGTAAGGGTTTTCAATAAATGCTATGCCTTTATCGGTGATTTTTAAAATTCCGTAGTTTTCAATTTCTTTTTCAATCAGCCGGTGAATCATTGCCTGCCGGAGAGTGGTGTTCCAATATTTCGAATCGTGCTGATTTCCTTTACCAAAAAGTTTGTGTTTATCCAGTTTGATAGATTTAATGTCGCCACTCTTTTTTCCAGCTAATAATTCGCTGATAATCTTAGCTTTAAATTGCTGTTTTGTATCTATAATAGCTTTCAATGCAAGTTTAATATCCTGGCTGCCTTCAAATTTTTCTTTTGGGTTCAGGCAGTTATCACATGCTCCGCAATTGTCTTTAGGATAATGTTCGCCGAAATAATGCAATAGTAATTTGTGCCTGCAAATGGAAGACTCAGCATAGGCAACAGTTTCAAACAGCAATTCCTTGGCAATTTCCTGTTCGGCAACAGGCTTGTCTTTCATAAACTTTTCCAGTTTCTGAATATCATCATAGCTGTAGAATGTGATGCAATTTCCTTCACCGCCATCGCGTCCTCCGCGGCCTGTTTCCTGGTAATATCCTTCAATG
>DATCTB010000222.1:0-5135 GCA_036568185.1 Bacteroidales bacterium
GCTTTGTGGTATCCGGAATAGGTATCGCCTGCCACCTGGCTACCAACCAAACCCAAAGTTGCACCGCCATGAAATTTCTGGGCTTCTGCTTTCGGAGAACTAAAAAGCAAAACAATAAATAAGCTTAAGAAAAGAAAGAAAAATTTCATGAAGGTTTATTTAGAGCGGTCAATTGTAAATTCTATCAACTTTTGAAGGGCAAAGCGCGACTCATTTTCAGGAAATTCCTGCAATAAATCCATTGCTTTGTTTTTAAATTCAAGCATCTTGTTTTCAGCATACTTCATCCCTCCTTTTTCATTCACCTGTACAACCAGCCAAGCCACCTTTTCCGCGTCGGTATTGTGTTTTTTTACAATATTGATAATCTTTCTTTTTTCCAAAAATGTAGATTGGTTCAGTAAAAAAATCAATGGCAGCGTCATTTTCTTTTCTTTGATATCAATGCCACTGGGCTTGCCGGTTTCGTTGTTGGTATTGAAATCGAACAAATCATCTTTTATCTGAAAAGCTATCCCGGCATATTCGCCAATTTGCCTCATTTTTTCAATTTTGTCCATTTCGGAACAAGTGGAAGAAGCGCCAGTTGCAAAACAGGAAGCAAGTAAAGAAGCTGTTTTCTTTCGAATAATTTCGTAATATATTTCTTCGCTGATGTCTAGTTTACGGGCTTTTTCAATTTGCAGCAATTCTCCCTCGCTCATGTCTTTCACCGCTTTCGAAACAATTTCAAGCATCTGGAATTCCTTGTTTTCGAGCGCAACAAGCATACCCCGCGAAAGTAAATAATCGCCCACCAACACGGCAATTTTATTCCGCCACAAAGCATTGATTGAAAACCGCCCGCGGCGCTGGTTGGAGTCGTCAACCACATCATCGTGGACAAGGGTGGCGGTGTGCATCAACTCAATTAAAGTAGCTGCCCGGTAGGTTGACTCGTTGATTTTTCCAAAAACTCCCGCGCTGTAAAGCACGAACAGCGGGCGCATTTGCTTTCCCTTCGATTTTAAAATGTAATTCATGATGACATCCAGCAAAGGCACTTTGGAGCGCACCGCTTTTTTGAACACTTTTTGAAAAGCCTTCAGCTCTGTTTTTAGAGGTTTCTTAATGTCTTTGAGGGAATTCATGCGCTGCAAAAAACCCAAAATTAAACCTATTTTTGCAAAAAAGATTTTTATGCCCGGATTTTTGTTCGACGACCTCATTTTCGGACCGGTTTACAGCCGGCGCTTGGGAATCTCACTGGGAATAAATTTATTGCCCACCGACAGCAAATACTGCAATTTCAATTGTATTTACTGCGAATGTGGCTGGACAGAAAATGGAACAAAATTGGTTTTGCCAAAAAGGGAAACCCTCAAAAAGCAACTCGAAGAAAAACTTCGAGAACTTCACGGTACTGAAAACCAACCGCAATCCATCACTTTTGCCGGAAATGGCGAGCCAACCACTCACCCTGATTTTGCAGGAATTATTGATGACACCATTGAATTACGTGACCGCTTTGCCCCGGAATCTATCATTAGCGTACTTTCCAACGCCAGCATGCTCCACAAAAAATCAGTGAGCGATGCTTTGAAAAAAATTGAAAAAAACATCCAGAAATTGGATGCCGGAACCGAAAGTACTTTTCAGGCTATTAACCAACCTTTGGGTGGGCTTACATTAGAAAAAACCGTTAAAAAATTGCTTGATTTTGAAGGGAACCTCGTTATTCAAACTTTGTTTGTAAGGGGAGAATATAATGGCAAAATAATTGACAACACAACTGAAGCTGAATTGGCGGAATGGTTGAAACTTATTGAAAAAATTAAGCCACAATCGGTGATGATTTACCCGATTGACCGCGAAACCCCTGCAGCCGGGCTTGAAAAAATTTCAAACGTTGAACTACTGGCAATTGCCAAAAAAGTTGAAGCACTCGGAATTGTTGTTGAGGTGTTTTAATTCCCACTTTGTTTGATTTCGTTACAATCGACTTGTTTGTTGCACTGCTATGCTCAAACGAGGCGTGTAGGGGGGGATTATTTAACTTCTAATGTAGATACAATCTGCGCTTAGTGAGGGGGGATTTTATGATGCGAACCATCATTCCAATCAATTTCCAATAATTCCCAGGCGCTGCCATCTTCAAATTCATATTTAACCACACCATATTCCTTTGTATAATATATAATAAAGAGTTCATTTCCCTGGCAATTTATTGAATCACAAAAGACGTTATGATAAGTAAATCCCTGAATCGTTAAGCTATCTTCTATCCATTGTCCGCCTGGATAAGTTTCTAAATACAAAGGTAGTGGCCACCCTTTTGTGCATCCATAGTATTCGTCATTCAGATCTCTAAAACTGATAGAAAGATGAGAATAATCTTCAGTGAATGAGTGATGGATCCAAAGATCTAAATCCAGGTCTTCCCCAGTAAACCGTGTTGAACTCTCTTCTACTAGATAATAGTCTACAGCATAGTTATATGGATAAACTCTCCTTATTTCATCTCTTTTGTACCAACATTCCAACCTAACCGTATCATTTTCTTTTACAAATAAAAGTGATTCGGTACCACTAAAGGGCACAATTTTTAAATCTTCAGGGGATATTAGATATTCTCCAAGGCATTCTCCTTTTTTACAATTCGAAAGAAATATACTTAATCCAATGACGAAGAAAAATTTAAGGGTCGCTTTCATAAAATATATATTGTACTAAGACAGCTACTTATATAAGGCTATGTATATTTTTCTTCACCATAAAACAAAAATATAGAATTTGATGACAGTTGTATACTGGTTTATTGCTGAGATTTAAGATGTAAACAAAAATCACCCCAGCTAAGCACCAGCTATGTAGGCTGCAAAAACAAAAATATATAATTTGTTGATGCAAACCATGTTAATGCCTAATTTATAATTAATATAACGAGAGCAAACAGTTGAACTGCCCAGCCTTTTTTCAACTGCCATCCAGACATTTTTCCAGCCACTAAATTTTGTATTTTTGTCGCCATGAAAAATAAGGAAATTGTATTGAGCGGCATCCGCCCAACAGGAAATTTGCACCTCGGCAATTACTTTGGTGCCGTAAAGAATTTTGTAAAAATGCAGGAAACCAACGAGTGTTTCTTTTTTATAGCTGATTACCATTCATTAACAACGCACCCTCACCCGGCTGATTTGCAGGGAAATGTGAGGCAGGTGCTCATCGAGTACCTCGCAGCAGGGCTCGACCCCGAAAAAGCAACATTGTACCTGCAAAGCGATTTGCCCGAAACGGCTGAATTATACCTTTTCCTGAACATGAATGCCTACCTTGGAGAGCTTGAACGCGTAACCACTTTCAAGGAAAAAGCACGCAAACAGCCCAACAATGTAAACGCTGGTTTGCTCACCTACCCAACTTTAATGGCTGCTGATATTTTGATACACAAATCACATTATGTGCCGGTTGGCAAAGACCAGGAACAAAACCTGGAAATGGCACGAACATTCGCGCGCCGCTTCAATTTTATGTATGAGCAAGAATATTTTCCCACTCCACAAGCATATAATTTTGGCGAAGAATTGGTGAAAATTCCCGGGCTTGACGGCTCAGGAAAAATGGGAAAATCTGAAGGCGAAGGCAATGCTATCTTCCTGGCTGATGAACCCAAAGCCATTCATAAAAAAGTGATGCGTGCTGTCACCGACAGCGGCCCAACAGAAAAAAACCAGGAAAAACCGGAAGCTATCCAGAACTTATTTTCTTTGTTAAAAGTTGTTTCCAAACCTGAAATAACTGAGCATTTTGAAGAACAGTACAACAATTGTACTATCCGCTATGGTGACCTGAAAAAACAACTGGCTCAGGATATTACCGACTTTACAGAGCCTTTCCGCGAAAAAATAAAGGCGCTTTCTTCAGACAATAAATACATCCAGCAAGTTATGGATTTAGGTGCTGAAAAAGCAAGAGATAGTGGAAGAAGGACTGTGAGAGAGGTGAGGGAGATTATTGGGTTTAGGAAGATTTATTGAGAAAGTTCAAAGTTTAAAGTCTAAAGTTTTAAGAAAATCTCTCTTATCCCTCCCCTTGGGGGAGGTTAGGTGGGGTAAAAGTCTAAAGTTAAAAACCAAGTGCTCGAAAAAAAAGAAAACCAACTAAAACCAGTCATCGAAAAAGCCGTCCTTGTTGGTTTGATAACGTCAAGGCAGGATAAAAAAAAGGTAGATGAATATCTTGACGAACTTGAATTTCTGGTGGATACCGCCGGTGGAATTGCAGTAAAAAGATTCATTCAGGCACTTGAATACCCAAATTCAAGGACTTACGTTGGTAGTGGAAAGCTGGAAGAAATTGCTGAATATGTGAAAGCCGCCGAAATCAACCTGGTTGTGTTCGACGACGAATTGGGCGGATCACAAATCAGAAACCTCGAAAAAGCACTCGGCTGCAAAATCCTTGACCGCACAAATTTAATCCTCGATATTTTCGCTAAAAGAGCCCAAACGGCCCATTCAAAAGTGCAGGTTGAGTTGGCACAATACCAATATTTGCTACCCCGCCTAACCGGAATGTGGACCCACCTTGAGCGCCAGCGCGGGGGTATCGGTTTGCGTGGCCCGGGTGAAACCGAAATAGAAACCGACCGGCGTATCATCCGTGATAAAATAACCTTGCTGAAAGAAAAGCTGAAAGCCATCGACAAACAAATGGTTACCCAACGAAAGAACCGTGGAAGAATGGTTAGGGTAGCATTGGTTGGTTATACCAATGTTGGGAAATCTACTTTGATGAACTTGATAAGTAAATCGGAAATTTTTGCTGAAAACAAACTTTTTGCTACGCTTGATACAACTGTCCGAAAAGTGGTGATCGAAAATTTGCCTTTTCTTTTATCCGATACCGTCGGATTTATCAGGAAACTGCCTCACAGCCTGGTGGAATCTTTCAAATCTACGCTTGATGAAGTAAGGGAATCCGATATTTTAGTCCATGTGGTTGATATTTCCCACCCTGAATTTGAAGACCAGATTAAAACAGTAAACCAAACATTAACAGAAATAGGAGCCGGAGAAAAGCCTGTAATCATGGTGTTTAATAAAATTGATGCGTATCATTTTATTGAAAAAGAGGAAGATGACTTAACTCCTGAA
>DATCTB010000223.1:0-2423 GCA_036568185.1 Bacteroidales bacterium
GGTATTCCTGCGGTTGCAACTCCCGCAACTACATCCACGCTGCCAAAATGTTCTTTCACAACTTTGGCAATTTCCAGCCTGATATAAGTTCTCACTTCAGGATACGAAAGAGAAACCCGGTTGTCACAATAAATTGGCGACCTAAGCCCCGATGCCCAGGTAAACGGGTTGGTTCCGTTTAATTTTATCGCCTTGATTTTCAGTAATGAAGCGGCTACTTGAGCGGCTGTTTCTTGGTTTGCTATCATGGGGCAAACCTACGAATTTTTTAAATTTGGTTTGAATTATCTGAAAAAACCATTTCATTTTCGCGTTCGCCGGATTGTCTGACTATATTTGTACCTCCAATTGATAAACTTTTTTCGAATAATGATTAAGGTATTTAATGAGACTAAGCTGATCGAAATTGGCGATGATTTTCCTAAAAAAGAGAGCAAGAACCCTATTTTTGTTGAAAAAAGGTATGAGCTTTATACTTTTTTAAGTGAATATTTTAAAATTAAAAACCAGCCTGATGTAGTTATTTATGGATATAATCCAAAGCAATTATTTAAAGATTTCAAAAACTATTTTAAATTTATTCACGCAGCCGGTGGCATTGTAAAAAATGAAAAGAAGCAAGTGCTTTTTATTAAAAGAAAAGGCATTTGGGATTTGCCGAAAGGCAAACTGGAAAATAAAGAAAAGCCCAAGCGTGGCGCAGTCCGTGAGGTAAAAGAAGAAACCGGCGTAAAAAAATTGAAAGCTGGCAAGAAATTGGTTCCTACGTATCATATTTTTAAACGAAAAAGACAATATTATTTAAAGAAAACCGATTGGTATTTGATGGAAGCGAGCAGCAAATCGAAGCTGGTACCTGAAAAAAGAGAAGGTATTACCAAAGTTGCCTGGCTTGAAAAAGAAAAAGCCATCTCTGCAATTGGCGAAAGCCACCGTTCTTTAAAGGATAGTTTCCTGGCATATATGAATGGCTCACTTGAAAAGTAGTTATTACAATTAAATTTATAAAATGAAAAGAATTGCATTATTCCCCGGCTCATTCGACCCCATCACTTTGGGGCACGAATCGCTTGTCAAAAGGGCCTTGCCTTTGTTTGATGAAGTGATAATTGCTATTGGAAAAAATTCTGAAAAAAAGCACATGTTTTCTGTTGAGCAACGTGTTTCGTGGATTGAACAGGTTTTTAAAAATGAACCAAAAGTGAAGGTGGAAACTTACAGCGGGCTTACAGTGGATTTTTGTGAAAAAATTGGTGCCCGCTATATTTTACGTGGCCTGCGCACCTCTGTTGATTTTGAGTTTGAACGGGGCATCGGTCAGGTAAATTTGATGCTTTCCAAAAATATTGAAACTGTTTTTTTGCTGACAGACGCCGATTTAACGACAATTACTTCATCCATTGTCCGCGATGTTATCAGGCATGGCGGCGATATTAGCAAATTGGTTCCCGAAGCCGTTAAAATTCGTTAATCATATTTTGTAAAATGAAACGAATCCTATTTGTTGTACTTTTATTTTCAAGTTTGCTGGCTGTTTCCCAACAAGTTGTGATGACCGGAAAAGCTGCCTATGCCCCCAACGAATTGGTGCGGGTGATAGTTTACGACGACCAGTTTTCCCACCTTGTAAAAACCATCGCTTCCACCCGGACAGATGCCTGGGGAGTTTTTTCACTTGAATTCAATGTTCAAAATACTGACTTTGCTTTCCTGGCAGTTGGTTTAAAAAAAGGGGAATTCTACCTTAAGCCAGCTTCAACTTACGTTTTTAATGTGCTGCAGGATACTACTGAACCGGGTTCCATTTTTGACGAAATTCCTTTGCAATTTGAAATGACAGCCAAAGATGGCGGCCTAAACGATGCCATCGGGCGTTTTAATGAAAACTATAACCGTTTTGTGTATGAAAATGCAAATAGAATTTATAAAGGCCGCGACCGCAAACTGATAACCGATTTTGGCGATGCTTCCCTTGCACAATCTGCCGGCATGAACGACAGCTATTTCTCTGATTATGTTGAGTATACTTTGGCTTCGCTGGAATGGGTAAGCGCGAAAATGTCTTCAGAAGAAATAATTTCAAATTATTTTATCAATAAAAAAATTCTTTACAACAATATCCAATACACTGATTTCTTTGCCGAATTCTTCAAAGCTTATCTCGGCAGCAATTCTTTTTTCGATTACAGCGCGGTAAACGAAGCTATCAACCATTCTAGTAATTTTGCCACTTTTGACAAACTTCTAAAGCAAGACACTTTGCTTGCGAAAAATAATGCAATCAGGGAACTAGCGGCAACGCAGATTTTAGCACGCAGGTATAATAACCCTGATATATCACAAAAAAAAGTGATTGATATTTTTAATGTTTTGGGAAAAAACAGCGGCTACCCCGAAATCAGGAAAATTTCTTTGAATTACAT
>DATCTB010000224.1:0-2387 GCA_036568185.1 Bacteroidales bacterium
TGAGACGCCATAAATTTCCTCTTGAAATTCAGGAAGGATATTTTCATCAATATCGCGGTTGAAAAAGGCAATAAAATATTTTAAAAACTTTAAATACGAAGGGCTGGGAACCAGCACATTGATTTGTTCTACAAAAGCCTCCTCCTGCTGGTGAATCAATTCTTTTGAAAGTTTTCCTTCAACAACGCCCATTTCAAAAGGGCTGCCTTCTACGGTCATTTCCCAAAGCCCGAATTCATTTTTCCGTAAAGAATTATCGCCAATTACAAAAAAATCAGGGGCGGGATTTTCACGCTGCAATTCCAAAGCAGACAAATCTTCAATTTCAGGCGGGTTGATTTTGGTATCAACCATAAACCAAATAAAGATAATGAGCTTGAGCAGAATGACTACCGCCAAAACTCTGCCTAACCTTCTCCAGCCTCTGCCTTTTCTGTGTTTATTGCTCATTTACTTCGTTGATTAATTTTTCCAAACCCACAATTTCGCCACAAGTCACCAAAGCGCTGATGCTTACACCCAGCATGCCGTGCAGGTTGTTATTCTGCCCGGTAAAAAACAAATTCGGAATTTTCGTTTTTGCAAAAATATACGAACTCATCGGGTCGTGGTAATCTCGCAAAGTGCCGTACATTGCCCCACCCGGGCTGCCAATATAATCGCGGTAGGTGAGGGGTGTGGCGGCAATCCAGTCGACAGTATTTTCTTTTATTTCAGGAAACTTTTCTGCAACCAAATTCAGCAAATCACCAGCATTCCGTTTTTTCCAATCTTCATATTCCGTACCCCGTTTTTCCAGCGGCAAGCCTTCCCATTTTTTCACTTCAGCAAAGTGCATATAGGTATAAATGCTCACGCAATCAGCAAATTCATCGGTTTGTTTTCCTGCCGGGAAATACAAATAATAGAACGAAGGCAATTTATTCGTTGAATAGGAATTTATCGCCCACACATCGTTTTCTTTGTAAAAGTGATAATTGTAATTTTTATAAAGAACTTTTCCCGGTTTTAACCTCACATGCAGCCCTAAAACTGAAATGGTATTGGGAATATTTTCCAGCCTGTGCCTGAAAGATTTCCTGATTTTTCCTTCGGCTATTTTTTCCAAAGTTATCGCTGGGTGCATGTTGGAAATGAACTGTTTCGCGAAAACTTCCCGCCCATCTTTTGTTTTCACTCCAATCAGTTCTTTTTCTTTAAAAAGAAATTCAGATACTTCAGCCTGGGTACATATTTCGCCACCAAACTTTTTAATGTTTTCTGATAGCAAATCTGCCACCTGGCTACTTCCACCCACCAATCGCCAGGCGCTGTTGATATAATAATTGTTGATGAGCGCATGGGCATATACCGATGAACTTTCCTTATCTCCAGTATACACAAAATTGAGTGCGCAAAGGGCGTTTTGCAAATCCTCATTTTTCGTTAGCGATTGAATTGTGGGATAAATTCCTTGCTGTAAATAGGGGTTCAGCCTGATATCGGCATCTTTTGGAAAACGCAAATTATAAATATCCTGATTGTCGGCAACTTCTTTCATTAAGTTTACATAAGCTGAAATTGCGTTTTTTTCGTTAGGAAAATAATTGCCCATTTTCTTCTCAAAATTTTCCCAACCCATCGGGTATTCAATTTCCCTGCCGCCAATATTGAATTTATCAAAGGCATCGGCATCCATCCTTTTCAATTTCAAATCATCCAGAATATTGAAATATTTGAACAATTCATTCAGCACCTGACCTTCATCCAGGCTGCCGAGGTAATGCATGCCAGAACTAAACCTGCAGTCACCTAGAGAAAACTGCTGCAAAGTGCCGCCAATATGTTTGTTTTTCTCAAGCACGCAAACACTGTAACCTGCTTTGCTCAAAATGTAAGCACTTTCAAGCCCGCCAAGGCCTGCGCCAATAATGATTATGTCGTAAGTGGTTTTCAAAATATTTCTTCGAGGTCAGCAAAGATAAAAAGAAGGGGGCAACAGAAAGTTTAAAGTCTAAAGTTTCAAGTTTAAAGTTCAAAAAACTAAAAAGCTGAGGGCATTGAACAAATTGTGTAGTAGAAAGTTTAATCGCGAGGAACCTTCGGCTAAGCAATCTAAGGAATTGCGGATTTCGGATTGTAGATTTCGGAATTTAAAAAAAAAGTTTAATTGCGAGGAGTCCTCGACGAAGCAATCTCAGAATTGATTTTTATTTCAAGAGATTGCTTCGCTACGCTCGCAAATGGGCTTTTATCTTTTTCCCTTTGAATTTTGTCCTTTGAGTTTTGAACTTTAAACTCTAAGTACTTTTTGCCCTCTGCTCTGCGCCCTCAGCCCGCCGCTTCCTACCTAACCACCGGCGCCCCAGCTTCAGCCATTTTCTTTTCCATTTCAGGAATTTTCTGGC
>DATCTB010000225.1:0-4236 GCA_036568185.1 Bacteroidales bacterium
CTTTCGCAAATTGGCTACATGATGCTGGCTCTCGGGGTTTCGGGTTACGGTGGCGAAGAAGGCCTTGGTTATATGGCTGGTATGTGGCATTTGTTCAACCATGCTATGTTTAAAGCTTTATTGTTCCTTGGGGCAGGTTCGGTTATTCATGCTATTCACAGCAACCACATGTACGATATGGGAGGTTTGCGTAAGCATTTGCCGATAACCCACATTACTTTCCTGATTGCATGTTTGGCAATTGCCGGAGTTCCTTTCCTATCAGGTTTTTTCAGTAAAGATGAAATTTTGGTTGCAGCTTACGAACACAATATTTTCTTGTTCATTATTGAATTTGTAGTGGCTGGAATGACCGCATTTTACATGTTCCGCCTGTACTTCAACATTTTCTGGGGAGAAGAAAAAAAGTTTCACCACACACCCCACGAATCTCCTTTGGTAATGACCATCCCATTGATGGTATTGGCTTTCGGCTCCATTTTCGCTGGCTACCTTCCTTTCACACATTTGGTTACTGCCGATGCAATGCCTTTTGCTGCGCACATCAATTTCGCGATAGCAATTCCTTCTGTAATTATGGCTACTATAGGCATTGCTGCAGCATGGATTTTATATAAAAAGAAAAATGACATGCCCGATAAAATGGCTGCTGCTCTGGGCGGTTTTTACCGCACGGTTTACAACAAATTCTACATTGACGAAATCTATTTATTTGTTACCAAAAAAATATTGTTCAATATTGTTTCACAGTCAGTAGCATGGTTCGATAGGCATATTGTTGATGGAACAATGAACGGCATAGCAGGAACGGTTACACTAGTTTCTGCAAAAATTAAAGGTTTGCAATCAGGGCAATTACAGCAATATGCCACCGTGTTTATTGCCGGAGTGATTGGCTTGGTTTTATTGGTACTTCATTTATTACGCTAAACTCAAAAGATATTATTCGATGATGAATATTCTCAACTTATTGGTTATAATCCCCGTGCTGACGATGGCTGGCATTGTTTTTTCAAAAGACATGAAGCAGGTTCGCTGGGCTTCAGCCATTGGTATGTTTTTCCAGCTAATCGTTTCCATCATCATTATGTTTTCGTACCTGGCTATCCGCAAAAGCGGGGTAACTGACGAAATGGTTATGGTTTCTGATTTTTCCTGGTTTCAAACCATCAACATTCATTACACCATTGGCATTGACGGGATTTCGGCTGCGATGATTTTGCTGACTTCCATTGTTATTTTTGCCGGAATTTTCGCCTCCTGGGAAGTGGAATATTTGCAAAAAGAATTCTTCATTTCCTTGATTCTGCTTGCAACCGGTGTTTTCGGTTTCTTTATTTCCATCGACCTGTTCACGATGTTCCTGTATTATGAAATAGCAGTAATACCGATGTATTTGCTGATTGGGATTTGGGGCACAGGCCCGAAAGAATATTCGGCCATGAAGCTGACTTTGATGCTGATGGGCGGTTCGGCTTTGCTGATTGTAGCTTTGTTTGGGATTTATTTTGTTACCGGCCCTTTAGATGGCCCGCATACTTTCAACCTGCTTGAACTATCGAAAATGCACATGGATATTGAATGGCAGCGTTTCTTTTTCCCTTTTGCCTTTCTTGGCTTTGGCGTGTTGGGTGCTCTTTTCCCGTTCCACACTTGGTCACCCGATGGGCATGCTTCTGCGCCTACAGCGGTTTCTATGCTCCATGCCGGAGTGTTGATGAAGCTTGGGGGTTACGGTATTTTCAGGGTAGCCATGTATTTAATGCCTGAAGCTGCACAGGAACAAGCCTGGATTTTTATTATCCTCACCAGTTTAAGTGTTATCTATGGCGCATTCGGTGCCATCTGGCAAAAAGATTTGAAATATATCAACGCTTACTCTTCAGTTAGCCACTGTGGTTTGGTAATTTTTGGATTACTGATGATGAACGGAACCGCGATGGACGGAGCTATTTTGCAAATGATTTCCCACGGCTTGATGACTGCCCTTTTCTTTGCTTTAATTGGCATGATTTATTCCAGGACACATACCAGGATGATTGGCGAAATGGGCGGTTTGATGAAAGTTATTCCATTCCTCGGCGTAGTTTATTTGATAGCTGGCCTAGCTTCTTTAGGTTTACCTGGCTTGAGCGGTTTCGTTGCCGAAATGACCATTTTCGTGGGCGCTTTCCAACATCCTGACATGTTCCACCGTGTGGCAACCATCATGGCTATTTCAGCCATTGTGGTAACCGCTGTTTATATTTTACGGGTTGTTGGAATTTTGTTGTTAGGCCCAATCAAGAACGAACATTTCCTGGCATTGAAAGATGCTACCTGGTACGAAAGGCTGAGCACGCTTACCTTGCTGGTTGCGGTAGCTGGAATTGGTATTTTCCCGGGTTGGTTGTATAACCTGATTTTGGACAGTGTTGCCCCGGTTGCAGAAAGATTAGCAGCAGCATTTTAATTAAATAATAATTGAAGAAATGAACCTGAATACACTATTACTCATGCGCCACGAATTGCTGCTCGTACTGGCAGCCTTGCTGATAATTTGTGTCGAAATATTTAGCAGTGAAGAGCGAAAAAAGATAGTCGTCCCCATTTCCGTAATCACCATGTTGCTGATTACTTTTGTTGGAATGTATTTTAGGGAAAGCGGAACGCTGTTTGGCGGAATGTACCAAACCGACCCGATGCGCTCGGCTATGAAGTCAATCCTTGATATTGCTACGGTCATCATTTTTTTGCAGTCTTATGGCTGGGTCACCCAAGAGCAAAACCGGAACAAAATTTCTGAATTTTTCATTCTCGTTTTTTCCACTTTGGTGGGAATGAATTTCATGATTTCTTCAGGAGATTTCCTGATGCTTTACTTAGGGCTTGAACTGGCAACCATACCTATTGCAGCCATGGCGGCGTTCGACCGTTACAAGCATATTTCTGCTGAAGCTGGTATCAAATTGATTTTCTCCTCAGCACTTTCTTCAGGTATTTTATTGTATGGTTTGTCGATAATTTACGGAACAACCGGCTCCATTTATTTTACAGAAGTTAGCCGGAATTTCAATATGGAAGGCTTACCTATGCTGGGCTTGATTTTCTTCATTACCGGGATGGGCTTTAAAATCTCACTCGTTCCTTTCCACCTCTGGACGGCTGATGTGTACGAAGGTTCGCCCATTGCAGTTACTTCTTATTTGTCGGTGGTTTCAAAAGGCTCTGCTGTTTTCATTTTAACTTACGTTTTGTACAGCGTGTTCGGGCATGTTTCTGAAATCTGGTCAACAGTTATCGTAGCCTTAGCAATCACCACTATGACGATTGGTAACCTTTTCGCTTTGCGGCAAAAAAATATGAAACGCTTCCTGGCTTTTTCGAGTATTGCCCAGGCAGGATTTATCATGCTTGGTATTTTGGGAATGGGTTCGTTGGGAATGGGAACCGTGCTTTACTTCCTATTAGTTTATGTGTTTACCAACCTGGCAGCTTTCAGTGTGGTTGCCGCCATTGACAATAAAACCGGGAAAGAAGAAATGAGCGATTACAACGGTTTATACAAAACAAACCCTGGTTTAAGCCTTATTTTAATGCTGGCTTTGTTTTCGCTGGCCGGTATACCACCGGTTGCCGGATTTTTTGGAAAGCTGTTCCTTTTTAGCGCTGCTGCCAGTTCGGGATATTACATTTTGCTGCTGATTGCAGTGCTGAATGCTACGGTTTCCTTGTATTATTACTTGTTGCCGGTACGCGCCATGTTTATCGAAAAAAATGAAAACCCCATCCCAAAATTCAAATTGGATGGCTACATGACTTTGGCACTGATTATAAGTGTTACAGGCATTTTTATAACTGGTTTTCTCAGCGGAATTTTTGAATATTTAATTTCTGTTAGTGTTGGATTTTAAAATAGAAACAAGATGGCCTTAAATAAAATAAAACCGGTAATTGAAGAAATTGATGGCGTTCGCTGCGTGGTTGTTGAATCAGGCATTGATGCTGCGCGTGCAGACTTTCTGACAAAGCTGTTAACACACAACAATTACGAGGTAAAATCCTATACCGCCGAAGATGGCACTATAACTTTGGGCGTAACCGACATTTTGTTCAATGCCGTTTTGGATGTGTACAAACGGAAATTAAAAAGCCTCAACGGCCACAAA
Source organism: Bacteroidales bacterium (assembly GCA_036568185.1). Classification (GTDB taxonomy): domain Bacteria; phylum Bacteroidota; class Bacteroidia; order Bacteroidales; family F082; genus DATCTB01. The sequence goes on from DATCTB010000225.1 coordinate 4,149, forward strand.
GTTACCCCTGCCTATTGGCTGCAAAAATCAAGCGACGAAACCGAAAGGCAAGTCAATTACTGGAAGGAAACCGACATGAATTTTTAGG
>DATCTB010000226.1:0-3720 GCA_036568185.1 Bacteroidales bacterium
CTCCATTGAAAGTAAGCTTTCATTCGGTTTCATTGTATACAAATTTACTCATAACGTAATGATAAATCAAGGTTCAATAAAAATAATTTGAAGAAAAGTAAAATAGTGATTCAAATAATTCAGGATATTTAAATTCCTGAATGTTAATGATATGTTAATTATGTTAAACTAATGTTAACGATTGGAAATAGCTTGCTTTCTCTTTCATTTGCACTTAAATTTGTTCGATTGATATTAGCTCAGAAAAACTAAATCACAAAAGCCGAAGAACACTTAATGTCGGCAGCGAATAGAGACTCATACACCTTATTGTCTATTTGCGACTAATTTAATTTTTACTTAAATAAATATTTTTATGAAAACACTATTCGAACGATTAGGTGGCACCGAAGGCATTACTTCACTTGTTGATGAGGTTGTTGAAGCCCATATGAACAATCCGGCTATCAGCGCCAGGTTTCTGCCTTATGCTGAGCAGCCTGAGAACCTTGCCACCATTAAAAAACACACCATTGATTTCTTTGTAATGGGAAGCGGTGGCCCGCAAAATTATGCAGGCAGGGACATGCCTACAACGCACAAGGGAATGAACATCAGTCCGGCTGAGTACATGCATACTGTTGATGATATCATGTCGGTTTTGGATAAAAGAAATACTGATGAAGAATCCAAAAAAGACGTACTGGCTATTCTCTGGTCGTTGAAAGACATGATTATTTCAAAATAAAAACCTCATATTAAAACATTGTTTTCATAATCGAAAACAACTTTGACTATAAGTATTTGTAACTTCAAGTACTCGTAATTCTAAGAACTTTCCTCAACTTTCCTGATAAGAAAAAAAACGTTCACCCTCAAAAAGTGGACGTTTATACATTTTTCCCGGGCGTTTATACATCTGTTTCATATTGCCCTTTTTGCGGTTGTAGTTTTGTAAGTGATAAATAACCAAATTAATAACAAATACTACAAGACTATGAAAACAAAAACTTTACAAATGACAAGCGGGCTATTGATGGTAATCTTTTGGCTGGCTACAATTACTTTAAATGCCCAGATTACATTCAAGGGTTATTATGCTGACCACGAAGGTGGCATTGGCTGGGATGCTGATGGCACTGGAACTGAACCGGCTGGAGATGGGCATAACAATCAATATTATTATTGTGCCTCTCCCGATTATGATAACTTCGATCCTGACCCTCAGGCTGCGTTGGGACATTTTATGGATTGCCCGGAAGGGTTTCCTCAATTTATGGCAGCATTGGAAGAACACAATGTGGATATTTCCGGGGTTAAACTCAGATACACACTCAGTTCCCTTGGGAACGATGAAGAAGGTATTGACTGGTTAGCTATTGGCAGTGATGAATACATAAATTACTATGGTTCTACATTAAAAATATATGTGCAGAACCAACTGATGATTAGCATGCAAATGCCCTATTTGAACTTCAAATGGCAAGGCAGTGGTTCAAACTGGTATATTGAAACCCCATTTATGATACCCAAAGATGCTTCATTGTGGAGCAATGATGTGACTAAAGAACTGGCCGCAGCCTTTATAAGAGATATGGATGGACAAAGTCTGCAATTGACTTGTAATTCCTCATATTCAGGTTACAGCTTTATTGAAAATGGCAGGGATGGCGCCTGGTATAATGTATTTAACGGCCTTTTGACCAAAGGAACTCCTGAAATCCCTTTCAAAGGTTTGAATGCTGACCATGAAGGTTTTGCCGGTTGGGATGCTGATGGCACTGGGCCTGAACCTGCGGGCGATGGACATGGCACTCAATTGTATTATGGGGCTTCGCTGGATTATTCAGGACTTGACGCAGACCCTGATGCCGCACTCGGACATTTTCTGGAAGGTGCAAATGGATTTAGAAATTTATTAACACAGTTGGAATACAGAGGTTATAGTATTAATGACTTAAAACTAAAAATGGGCCTGATAAGCCTTGCCAATGACGAGCAAGGAATTGACTGGGGAAATGGCTGGTGTAACTATTACAACCAGGTTTTGACCCTCGCGCTTAATGACGAAAACATTTTGCATTTTATGTCAGATACATTGCATTTGCTTTCTTATTCTAGCTATTGGACAAGCGAATCCTCTTTTTCACCAGTACGGAATATTTCTGAAAATACTTCAGAAGATGCACAAATTATTGCCCAGGCCTTTCTGCTTGACATTGGAATGCATCAGATTTCCATGCCGACAACGGATATAAGGGTAGGAACAACTTTCAGTGGAAATGGAAGAAATGGCGCATACTTTCAGGTTTATGAAGCTAAAGTAATAGGCATGTGTGGAATGGTGAATTGCATTGAAGAAGGCAATCTGGCGGGAAACTTAAAAGCAGAAAACTCACCCTACCTTATTAACGGTAACATAGAAGTGCCTTTAGGACAAACTCTGGAAATAGAACCCGGAACCAGGATTGCTTTCCGCGGGCCTTACCGCATGAATGTAAAAGGAAATATTATAGCTGAAGGAACCGCAGAAGAACCAATAACCTTCACACACTCCAACCCCAATGTCTTGTGGGATGGATTTGATTACGACAGCACAGCCTCATCAAGCGATACAAGCTTTTTCAAGCATTGCGTTTTTGAACATGGATACGGTTTTGGTGAAGGGGCTTCAAACAGCGGGGGTATTTTTGCACTTGCTTACTTTGATAAACTAGTTGTTGAAAACTCCGTCTTCAGGTATAACCGGGTTAATAAAGCCGGTACTTACCCTGCTTCGGGCGGAGCGGTTGCATTATGGGAATCGAGCCCCATGTTCGTGAATTGCACTTTTCATAATAATCAAGCTAAATATGGCGGGGCTATAATGGTTTATAACAATTCAAATCCTGTTATTTCAAATTGCTTGTTCTATGAAAACATTGCAGAGTTTGATGGTGGTGCTATCGAAGTGTATACAAATAGTGATGCTATTCTAATAAACAACACTTTTGCTGACAACTTTGCCGGCAGGTACGGTGGAGCTATTGATTTTTATGATAATTCAAATCCAATTATTTCAAATAGTTTGTTCTATGAAAACATTGCAGAGCAAGATGGCGGAGCTATTGAAGTGTATACAAATAGTGAAGCTATTCTTATAAACAACACTTTTGCTGACAACTTTGCCGGCAGGTACGGTGGAGCTATTGATGTTTTTGATAATTCCAATCCAAATATTATTAATACAATAATGTGGGGAAACAGAGCCACTGTTGAGGGTAATGAAGTGAATATTACAGAATTTAGTCAACCCAACTTTTATTATTGCAATGTCCAGGGAGGCCCTGATGAGTTTGGAGGAGCAACATTTACAGGTGAGTTTTTTGAAAGTTTGGATGAGGATCCGATGTTTGAAAATAACGAAGAATTTCCTCTATATTATCCCAATTATGACTCACCTATCTTAAATGCAGGAACTCCTGACGATTCAGAATGGTATCTAGAAGAATATCTTCCCAATGTCGATTTGTGGAATTACCCACGAAATGCATTCGGCAGGATAGATATGGGTGTTTATGAACACACTGCAGTAAACGTTCCTGAACCAGGAACATCGGCCAACACTTCGTTGACAGCCTATCCCAATCCATTCCATCATTCAACCAATATTGAATTTTCACTTGAAAAAACCACTTGGGTGCAAATTGATGTGTACAATGTGATTGGCGAAAAGGTTGATGTTATTTACCAGGCTGATTT
>DATCTB010000227.1:0-2952 GCA_036568185.1 Bacteroidales bacterium
AAATAATATAGCATAACTACAAGTTTTCAAGCAATTCGTTCAAAATTTCCTTGTCATCAAAATGGTGCCTTACGCCTTTTATTTCCTGGTATTTTTCGTGGCCTTTCCCGGCTACCAAAATCAAATCGCCTTTCTGAGCCAAGTTTACAGCCGTTTTGATGGCTTCCCTGCGGTCGGTGATTTTTAAGGTTTTACTAGTTTTAGCAGGGTCAATCCCAACATACATTTCATCAATAATGGCCGTTGGTTCTTCTGAGCGTGGGTTGTCGGAGGTGAGAATGACGGTATTGCTTAGCTTGGAAGCTATTAAAGCCATTTTTGGGCGCTTCGTCCTGTCGCGGTCGCCACCGGCACCTACTACGGTGATGAGTTGTTCGTTTTGTGTCCTTAAATCATTGATGGTTTTCAACACATTCAGCAAAGCATCAGGTGTGTGAGCATAATCCACAAAACAAGTTATTCCACCTTTCGAACGGATAATATCGAAGCGGCCTTCAGCGCCCTGCAGCTTGCTCATTTCGGTAAGAACGTCCATTTTATTCTGTTTCAATAAAATTGCGGTAGCATAAATAGCCATCAGGTTGTAGGCATTGAATTCGCCTGTAAGCAAAGAATAAAATTCACTTTCGTCGACCAGCATCTGCAAGCCATCAAAATGGTTTTCAAGAATTTTTCCCTTGAAATCTGCCATGTTTTTCAGCCCGTAAGTGAACTTTTTGGCAGCAGTATTTTGCAACATCACTTTACCATTTTTGTCATCTAAGTTGGATAAAGCGAAAGAAGAGGAAGGCAATTCATCAAAGAACCTTTTTTTGGCAGCAAGGTATTCCGCGAAAGTTTTGTGGTAATCGAGGTGGTCGTGGGTGATATTGCTGAACACGCCTCCGGCAAACTTCAACCCTGAAACCCTGTTTTGGTGGACAGCATGCGAGCTAACTTCCATAAACGCGAACTCGCAGCCTTCGGCAACCATTTGTGCCAGCAACTCATTGATAGCAATGGCATCAGGCGTGGTGTGCGTAGCAGGTAGCGCCCTGGTTCCAACTTTGGTAACAATGGTTGAAAGCAGGCCGGCTTTGTAGCCAAGGGCTGTGAAAAGATTGTGCAACAAAGTAACCGTGGTGGTTTTGCCGTTAGTCCCGGTTACACCAAGCAGTTTTAATTTTTCCGATGGGTTATCATAAAAGTTGGCCGCAATAAATCCAAGGGCAAGTGAAGAGTTTTTTACAACAACATAAGTAACTGTGGAAATTTGATTTTCCGGAAGTTCTTCACAGACAATAATTCCTGCTCCAGCCTCAAGCACTTGCGGGATGAACCTGTGGCCATCAACCTGAGTGCCTTTTGCGGCAACAAACAGCCATCCCGGTTCAACCTTTCTGGAGTCGAAGCAGATGCCGGGAACGGTTTTGTTCAGCGAACCAATTATCTCAGTTGCTCCCGCCCGGTACAGTATGTCTTGTAGTGTCCTCATTTATAGGTTCAAAATTCATTGCTAATTTTAAGTTGACCAGTTCGCCCGGTGTAACCACGCTTCCTTTCGGCAGCGACTGCGCTACAACCATTCCTTTTCCCGACAGGGATGCCCGCAAGCCCATTTCTTCTATCATAAAAACAGCCTCCCGTGGCTTCATTCCCAGAACATTTGGCATGGAGCCATATGGTTCAGCAATTGTGTCAACCACGATTGCAAAAGGTTTTTGCTCAGTTATCGCCCATTCAGCCTGATGCATTTTTCCGATTGCCGGAATCTTCAAATCGGTATAAATTGTTGTAATTTCTTCTGACATTGCCGGATAGGCAAAAACCGGGTAAACCACCTTGTTGGTATCGGGAAGTGGTTCATAATTCAAAGAAATAGAGGTGGCATACACCTTATCAGCTATTTCCTTGAAAACCGGAGCAGCAACAACACCGCCATAAATAGCTCCTTTATTAGGCCTGTTGATGACAACAATGCAGGAATATTTAGGATTGTCTGCCGGGAAATAGCCAACAAAAGAAGCGTTGTATTTTTTAGTGTATTGCCCGTCTTCAACCAGCTTCGCAGTTCCGGTTTTCCCGGCTGCACGGTAAGGGCTGTCTTTGAAAATGCTTTTTGCGGTCCCGTTTTTTACAACGCCTTCCAGCAAAATTTTCGCGGTAGCAATTGTTGATGGAGAGGCGATTTGCGGATTAATTACAACGGTGTCAAACCTTTGTTTAACTATCGATCCCTCCCTGATTTCTTTTACAAAAATGGGTTTCATCATTACACCATTATTTGCAACAGCATTATAAAAAGTTAATATCTGAAGCGGAGTTACCTGCAACTCATAACCGAATGATAAAGCTGTAAGCGAAGTTCTCCACCAAAGCCTTTTATCTGTAGGATGTTTAATAAACGGTTTTCCTTCGCCCGCAATTTCAATTCCCAAAGGCTGGTTTAGCGACATGCTGTAAAGCCTGTCAATATAGACTGAAGGGCGATTTTCGAAGCAACGGTTGATGATTTTGGCCATGCCAACGTTGGAAGAATGCTCGAATACTTCTCGGACGGTTACAATTCCATCATCAATTTGGTGCACATCCCTGACCGTCATGCCGTGAATTACTTCGTACCCTTTTCCAGTGACAACTACATCGCTTAGTTTCACATTGCCGTCTTCTATTGCAACCATAATATTAGGCAACTTGAACGTTGAGCCGGGCTCAATTAATTCGGCAATTGAGTAATTGTATGATTCTTCGTATATACCTGTTTTCTGGTTCTGTTTCAAATTGGCAATAGCCTTGATATGACCGGTTTGGACTTCCATCACAATTACGCATCCCATGTTTGCCTCGTTTGCCTGGAGCAATCTTAGAAGTGCATTCTCTGCAACATCCTGCAAGTTGATATCGATGGTAGTTACGATATCTAGCCCGTCTTTTGGCTCAACTTCGCTTTCATCGTGGATTGGAATCCAATCA
>DATCTB010000228.1:0-8749 GCA_036568185.1 Bacteroidales bacterium
TCCTGTTCCAATATCCATGATGGCGTCTGTACCACAATCGATTCTATCATTCACTCCATCAAATTGCAATGAGCTACCTTTAATACCAGGCTTCCATGTTGGCCCATTAACCAATGACCCATTATTTTGATTTTCACTACTGTCAACTGCTATTGTTCCAGAATTTTCATCAAAAGCCCAGTGGGCAATTAAACTATTATTTTGACTAAGATCTGCTAAATCAGCAATCTCTTCAGCGCTTAATGCCCTTGTATATATTCTGGTATCATCTAATAATCCATTTAAAAAAGTTGTTGAGCTTGTTCCTAACGAAGCAATGTTCAATGTTTTCGTCGAATTTGAAATCAATTTACCAGCTAATGGAGATACATCATAATCACCTTTGTTTTCTCCGTCAACAAAAAATGTTGCTTTTCCATAACGATTGACGCTGACAGAAATATGATGCCAAAGATTGTCTTTTATATTTATTGTGCCGGATGAAGCTACGATCCTTGAGGTACCATCACCCATTGCGAGTTTTAAACTAGTACCTGAAAGATAGAACCAATACCCAGAAGTAGATGTTGAACTGCCACCTTTCGAAATAAAGGTTGGATAACTAACTTGATTTGAGTTCATTTTTACCCAAGTTGATATAGTAAAGTCCTGAATGCCCATATCCAATTTAGAATGAGTGCCGCATTCCACACTTTGATTCACTCCATTAAATTGCAATGCATTTTCGATTTTCCCATTAGACCACGATGGGTTATTAACTAGAGTTCCGTTAAAATTATTGCCACTGTTATCATAAGCAGTATTGCCAGAAGTTTCATCAAATTTCCAATGTCCAACTGGTGTGTCGTTACTTATGGCCATTTTATATATTTCTCCAGAAATAGTCGTGTTGGGGTTTGTTGCAAAACTGTTTGCTTCTGCAAGGGTTAATGCTCTATTATAGATTGCAAATGTTTGAATTGGTCCATTCCACAATTCAGTAGAATTAACTCCACCAATTTGGATTGTTCCAGTTGCATACATTTTATTGTACACGGCAGTTGCATCATACGAAAGCATCGCAATTCCATCCATATAAGCTTTGAGCACTCCATTCTGCATAATAAAAACATAAGTATGCCATTGATTATCCATATAAAATCTTGATAATGTTGGCTTTACAATGGTGCCGTCTACATTTCTGATTGTTGCTTTAAATAATGGGTTCGAAATGATTGGATTAAATCCAAAGTTAAGTTTAACGGTTGATGAACCAACTAAATTTTGTACAGCATTTGTTGACAAATCATCCATTTTAGCCCTGCTAATGATGGTATAATTAGTAACCCCTTCCATGGTACTACCCGTTTCGACTGAACTGCCTGGCGTGTTTATATTAGCCCAGCTACCCGAAGGTTCATTTGGCTGAGTAATACCATTATAAACATTTCCAGTAACCGTTTTATTACCGGTTAATGTCCAATAAGTATTATAAAGATTATTGTTTGTAAATATCAAGTTAGAGTTTCCGGTGATATAATTCCTGTTTTTATAACTTGAACTTGATTTATGCTGGTCGTTATAAATATCATTGTCATCGAAAACTATGTTTCCGGTGCAATCTTTTATCCAGAAACAAGCACCAACAAAATGATTGTATTTAAAATTCACGTTACCGGCAGGGCCATCCCAATTAATCCAAAAATCTGAAGAATTTGCGTTTACTGGTGTGTTATTCAAAATATTTATAGTTTGAAACTGATCAAAAGGCGGATTTGACCAATACACCAAACTATAATTATTATTTTTGAAGGTAAAAACGCCCCCTTGCGTTGAGGGGGTTGAATTATACTCTTTTGGGAGATACAATGTTCCATTTCCATAAAAGGAGTTTCCTTCAACCCAAAAAGGTTTTATGTTGGTTGCTGAACCAGGAGATACCGCATTTGATAGATATGTAGCATCATTTTCTAAGTAAAAATTGCTATTAAGAATAGAATATTTTGTGGTAGTAGTACCCACAGAATGCATCCGATAAATAATTTGAGTAGCCGAATTGCCATTATCTTCTGTATAGAAATTACAGTTATTAAAGAAAACTTCAAGATTCCCTCTGCTAGCTCCTTCTCTTTCGTTCCATATATCATGATTTCCATTATATATTTCATGCATTTCGCAGTTCTCAAAAATAAAAGTTCCCCAATTACCCTGAGCGCCATAAATTGTGTCATTCTCAAACTTAACCCAGTGTGATGCGTGGCTGTCAACAGCATTACTGAGATACCAACTTGACCTGAAATATGAATCTTTTACAAGTACATTATAAGATGGCTCGTTTGTGAATGCAATTCCATGCGTAACAGACTGTACATGAACATTTTCATACACACAATTAACATTTAGTTGAGGAACAATTCCATATACTCCGAAATGATAATTATCTCCCCCGGATGCTGGCTCAATGCAAGTTATGTTTTTAAAAAGTCCATTATATATAGAATTGGTTGACAAACCTAAATATCCGATTGGATCACAAGTAATATTATCCAACTCGACATCGAATAGCTGAGATATCGCAAAGTTATTGATATGCTGTGTCCCGGTTATATTCTCGGCACTAAATGTCAAATTTCTAACTGAAACAGGAATAACTTCGAAAAATCTAACCGCCCACACATCATTTAAGTTAAAATCAAATGGTATTGTATCATTTATAGTAAGCTTATTTCCGTTTATTGATTTAATCGTTGACATAAGTCCTTTATAATGATAATGCCAATTACCGCCACCCATATCCTCTTTACCATAAATTTCATTACTCAATACTTCTATACCCATATTATTAGACAAACCAGATGTGTTATTAACATTCACTGTAAACTGTCCTTTTACCAAACTAGCAGTAAGTGTCTTTTCAGTAGCAATAACTCCATCTAAGCGAACAATATATTCATGCGTACTTACGTCAGCATATTTTCTGAAAATTCTGCTTCCTCTTCCATCCAGGTTAATCTCCTTCGTAACATTTTGAATTATCTGGTTTTTAATGTAATAATTCTTATTTACTTCTAACCTTGCTTCAGTATTATCAGTTATTCCAAGTAATTTAAAAAACAGGCTTAGTGCTGCAAAATCATCTGTAGTTCCATTACCCACTGCTCCTGTCCATTTTGCATAAATATAGTCTGTTTCCCAGGTTCCGTTAATATTGGATGTGTTTTTGAAAATTTCTGCTTCACCAGCCTCAATTATTGTGTTGCTGCCTTTCAAGTTCCCGGTAACATTAAATTTCGCACCTGATGCAAAAATTATTGTTTTCCCCGCGGGAATGTTAACCGTGCCAGCTATTTTGTAATAGTTACTTCCCGCAGGAATAAAAACAGTACTGCCTTGTTGGAAAGCGCTGTTCAAAGCCGCTGTATTATCAGTGGAGTTGTTGGCGACACCACTAAAAGTAACATATTGTGCTGAGGAAATTAAATTTAAGAAAAAAAAGGAAATAAATAACGTAAACGCTTTAAACATCAGTTGTTGGGTTTTTAGAAATTAGAAAAACTTCAATTATTTTAAAAATTAATTATCTGCAATCAACTAAAATTGATTGATGTTAATGCAAAACAAAACCTTGGGGTAGCTTTTAGGTAATATTTATGAACAAAACGGAATAATGTTCAAAGTCAATAGCAGGTCTATATAAAACAGCGGCAAAGATAATTTTTCCTATCAGAAATTCAAATATTTGAATATTACTCGAATTGGTATTCTGTTATCATTTAATAATATTATATTTATCAACTATTAAAGATATTTCGCTCCTATCAATTAAATTAAAGGTTTGACAATAAAAATGGACGAAAACCCATATTTCTATCAAATCTAATTTTCAATAAATAATCTTATTTAGTTAAAAAATAATTATCAACAATTTTATTTGAATAACTTCCTGAAAGTAAGAACTAAACTTTTGCTTTACTGTTATTTATCATAATTTAAGGCTAAACTGTTTCGCGTAAATAAAGCCTTACAAAATGATTAGCGTCTCAGTTGGCATAAATTATGCCAATCAGGTGAGTATTTTTAAATAGTTAGAAATAAGGTGAGTAAGTTTTTTGATTCTGATCTTTGTTTACCATTTTGAAAAAAGTATTTTCAAAATGAAAATCGATAAGGAAATAATTCTATTCTTTCAGCATCCTGTAAATTGTGGTTTGCCCTATTCCAAGCATATTGGCAACATGCTTCGTATCGTTATTATATTTCTTTAAATAATAATTAACAATTTTTCGTTCATATTCTCGCAGCGTCATTTCTTCAGACAGAACGTCCTGTAACAACTCATAGGAACTTAGTGTAATATCATTTTCTTTGATTTCAACATTCTCGGCCATAATCATGGCCAATTCAATAACCGATTTAAGCTCTCTGACATTTCCGGGCCAGGTGTATGATAATAGTTTTTGTTTGGCCCCAGCTGTGAAAATGAACTTTGGCAAGTTGTTTTCTTTACCAAATTCTTCCATAAAAACCGACGAAAGCAGCAGTATGTCGTTGTTTCTTTCGCGGAGAGGTGGTAATTCGATTTGCAGGCCAAATAAACGGTAAAATAAATCTTGTCTGAAATTTCCTTTTTCAACTTCCTGTTTCAGGCTTTTATTTGTAGCAACGATAATACGGCAATCAACAGGAATGATTTTATTACTTCCCACACGTGTAATTTCTCTCTCTTGAAGGGCTCTCAATAGTTTGGGCTGAAAGATAAGATCCATTTCTGCTATTTCATCAATAAAAAGAGTGCCGCCATTGGCTTCTTCAAATTTCCCCTTTCTGCTGGAAATTGCACCTGTAAAAGCTCCTTTTTCGTGACCAAACAATTCACTTTCAAAAAGTTCTGAGGGAATTGCAGTAATATTTACCGGAACAAATGGTTTATTTTTTCGGCTCGAATTGTAATGAATAGCTTTGGCCACTACTTCTTTTCCGGTTCCGGTTTCACCAAGAATAGTAACGTTAATATTTGACCCGGCTGCTTTTTCAACCAACCCAAAAACCACTTTCATGGGCTCGCTATTTCCGGTGATGGCGTGTTCGAGTTTGTATTTTTTTCCAACTTCTTTTTCAAGAGAATCAATTCTGTTTCTTAGCCTTGAGTTTTTGCGGATATTATTGATTTTATTTAACAACCTTTCGCGTATATCATTGCTTTTTACAATGTAATCAAACGCTCCCAGGCTAAGCAATTCCACGGCAGTTTCAATTTTTTCCTGTTGTGAAATCACAATAATTTCAATGTTCTTATTGAAGCTTTTTATTCGCCTGGTTAATTCATCTCCTTTTATATCGGGCAAATTAAAATCGAGGGTAACTACATCAGGATTTTTGTATAAATTATCCAAAAGTTTTTTACCGGTAGTAAAGCTTTCAACCTCTACACCATCCATCATGGCCAGGTTGTGAACGATCAATTTATTGTACCATTCGTCGTCTTCAACTACAAAAATTAAAAAGCGATCTTCATTCATATTTTCTAAAATAAAAAAGTACTGCTAATATGCATGCCTCGATTCTGAAATAAACTGTATAATTTCTTCCAGTTCTTTTTCTGAGTTTAAAAGTAGTTTGTTCAAATCAGAATTTGCTAATTTATTGCTCCTGTATTCCAAAACTTTTAAATATTCTAAAAGTTTTTCAGCACCAATGTGTTTGGTGGGTCCGCTAAGCCTGTGAGCCAAAAATGAAATTTTCTTCAAATCGTTTTCTTTCATCGCAAATTTCATTAATTCAATTGTTTCTTTTGATGTTTTAATGAAACTGTCCAGCATTTCGTTAAAGAAGGCTTTATCTTTCTGACATAATTTCCAAAGTTCGTCAAGGTTAAATTTGTCATTGTTTTCAATTCCACGAATTATTGCCTCATTTGTACTTTCATTTGGTTCAGAAATGGCAGATAAAAGGTCGTTTTCGCTTATTGGTTTTATCAAAGTTTTAAGGATTCCTGCCTTTTTATATTCAGCTTTTTCCTTTTCGGAAATAGACGCCGTAAGTGCAAAGATTTGCACTTTTTTATCAAATTTTCTAATTTCTTTTGTCGCTGTAACTCCATCCATCATTGGCATTCGCATATCCATCAGAACAATATCATACTTTTCATTTTTCAGCTTTTCAACTGCTTCCCGGCCATTAATTGCTTCATGATATACAGCTCCGTTCCTTTTCAATATTGTACCAATTAGTTTGCGGTTATATTCAACGTCATCTACAACGAGAAATTTTAACGAATTAATATCAGAAGGTTTATTTTCAGTTTCATGGCTTTGATTTTCCTGTTCATTATTGATTTGGTATGGCAACATGATTTTCACTTTTGTTCCCTTGCCTTCAGTGCTTTGAAAGCTTATTCGTCCGCGATGAAGATCAATCAGTTTTTTTGTAATGGCTAATCCAAGACCGCTACCGGTTTCAGATTTATCCGGGGTAATATCTGCCCTTTCAAATTCTTCAAACACTTTTTTCAAAAAATCAGCCGACATGCCAACACCCGTATCAGAAATAACTATCGTAAACTGAATTCGCCTGTTATCAATTATTCTAACACTTGTATCAATTTTTACTTCTCCCTGTTCAGTGTATTTAATAGCATTGCTCAGCAAATTCAGCAGAATCTGCCTGAAGCGCACGTCATCTCCAAGTACTGAAATTTGCTTATCTTCATAAGTATAATTGAGACTGAGATTTTTCTTACTAGCAACTGGTAGCATAAGTTGTACTACATCGGTAATCATTTCGTGGGGCGTGAACTTTTCTTTTTTCAATATAGCTTTTCCAGCCTGAATTGTAGAAAAATCAAGCACTTCGTTAATAATCTGAATTAAGTGATTGCCGGCTTTTTTAACAATTTCCAACTGTTCTCTTTGCGCATTATTCAATTCGCTATGAAGCAGTTGTTCAGTATAGCCAACAATTGCATTCATAGGTGTTCGGATTTCATGGCTCATGTTTGCCAGAAAACGCTCTTTTTCTATTGCCAGCTCTTCAGCCTTTTTGCGGGCATCGCGCAATACTTTTTTATACTGGTTGTTTTTGCGCACATAATTTATCGTAATTGCTGCTGCCAATAAAATTAAAAAGGCCGTAGCAAAAGTAAAAAGGCCAATCAGGTTTTTAATTTCTTGAGCCAATTCTTCAGTTTTTTTCGATTTCTGCCCGATAATTTTCATTTGATAAACCTCCATCCCAATCAGCAGATTCCTGATTTGCTGCATATTCAGTTCACTTTTATTTATCAGCTTTAACTCCCTTATATTCATCAGCCTCTCCTGGGCAGTTTCTTTTTGGCTCAATTCTGCAAGGTTTTGATTTATTCTGTTCAATTTGGAATTTGAATTCGCCGTGTCAGGTAGTTCTGCAACAACAATTGGAGCTTCAATAACAGCCGTATCAGCCTCTTCCTTTTTTTTCTTTCTTTTGGAAGAACCAAAAATCCTTTTAAAGAAATTCGTTTTTTCTTCAGCTTGCTGCTCATTTTGAATAGAGTCAGTGAGATAGGTGTTGAACTCATTAGCTGCTTCTATTTTTTCAATTGTAATAATGTTTTTATCAACGGTTTCCATCGCCTTGTCAAGCGCAACTTTTACCCTGTACTCGTCTTTAACTTTCAGCAAGGCTTCCAAAATTTCATACTCCTGCTCAATAAGGGCTCGCATCGAGTCGGTTGCAAAATACATGGTGTCGCCAACAACGGCATATTCTTGCAGTTGCTCAATTCTATTATTAATCGTTTTTGCCGATAAATAAAATTCCATCAGGTAGTTATTGTCTTTTGTAAGCCTGTACGATTTCACACTTATTTCTGAACGATAAAGGTCGTTCAGAATATCTTTCATTATACCCAGGCGGTTATCAGGTTTCGATTGGTTGCTGATTGTAACAACAATTGCGTTCAACCTTTTAAAAGTGTAGGAACCCATTGCCCCTACAATAATTAAAATGAGTAAAAGCAAGCTCAAAACCAGGGCTTCAAAAGGCAATATGTTATTGAATTTCATTTATTTTAGAAAAAATGCTTTAAGGCACAAAGATAGTATGCTTTAACTCTTTTGGTGAAATTATGCCTTTTTAAAACTGGAAAAATAGAAAATTTCCAATATATATGTAGTTGGAAAAGAGAGCCTCCCATGGGACTTGAACCCACGACCTGCTCATTACGAGTGAGCTGCTCTACCAACTGAGCTAAGGAGGCTTGAAAAGGGTTTGCAAAGATAATGCTTATCACTTTAGTACAAATAGCCAGAATTATATTATTCTGAATTTTAAATTGTTTTAAGTTTTTGTTTTTCTCCGCTGTAAGCAAATATTTTTATTTTTGCAGCCCTTAGAATTTGAATTTTAACTAATTAAAAACATTTTACAAATGATGAACGTTTTAAAAAGAGTGACTTTTCTTCTTGCATTTGCATTATTGACCTCGGGATTAAGCTCCCAAACAGTTCAGGAAGCCGGCGAAAAATATAACGAAGGAGCTGCATTTTACCAGGAAAAAAATTATTCTGAAGCCGTGAGTTCTTTTGAAGAAGCATTAAAAATGGCTGACAAGGTTGGCCCGGAAGCTGATGGCTTGAAAGCCAGTATTGAAAACCAGCTTATCAACGCATATATGAGAAATGGCCTTGATTTTTACAAAGAAAAAGATATGGACAAAGCCATTTCTGAGCTTGACAAAAGCACTGTCTTGGCTGCCCAGACTGGAAATACCGAAATGGAATCCAAAACAAGA
>DATCTB010000229.1:0-2215 GCA_036568185.1 Bacteroidales bacterium
GAAAAAGATGGTAATGGCTTTATCTCACTTTTAGCAGAAGATGGAAGCATAACTAAATTAAAATGGGTAGAAGGTGGTTTAAATGCGCCAAAAGGAATGGCAGTTTATGGAAATCTCTTGTATGTTACAGATATTGACAGGGTTGCTATTATTGACATAAAAAAAGGCGAGATTAAAAAGTTTATTGATGTGCCCGGTGCACAGTTTTTAAATGACATGGCTGCCAACGAATCTGGCAAAGTTTACATTACCGATATGGCTAAAAACCAATTGCTTATTTTGGAAGATGAAAAAATAAATTCGTGGTTGGAAAGTGACGAACTTACGAAACCGAATGGCTTGGCTATAGAAAATGGAAAACTACTTGTTGGCTGCAGCAACTATATTCTGAGTTTTGACCCAAAAACTAAGGAATTTGAATTTTTAGTGAATGAAACCGGAGGTATCGACGGTCTTATTCCTTTGGGTGGCGGGAAATATGTTATTTCCGACTGGTCAGGAAAAATCCAGCTTGTTTCTACAAATGAACCCGCAATAATTTTGCAAAATACTACGGATGAAAAAATTCAGGCTGCCGACCTTGGGTATATTCCTAGCCAGAAAATCCTCTTAATTCCTACATTTTTTGATAACAGGGTCAACATGATGAAACTATCCTATTAGGGTTTTTATGTTCATTATTGAAATCCTGAGACCTTTTTAACAAAAGTTTTTATTTATATTTGGTGCAAACTTCCCTCATGGAAAAAACTTGTCTTGAATGTGGTACTAAGCTGATTGGCAGAATTGATAAGAAATTCTGCTCCGACCAATGCCGGAATACCTACAACAACAAGATGAACCGCGACGAAACTGCTCACATGAAATATGTGAGCCATATTTTAAGAAAAAACCGAAGAATTTTAAAAACCCTCAACCCTGACGGAAAAGCCAAAGTTAGCAAGCAAACGCTGCTGGCGAATGGCTTCAATTTCAAATATTTTACCAATGTTTACAAAACTAAGGGCGGTTGGGTTTACTATTTCTGTTTCGAATACGGCTACCTTCCCCTCGATGATGGGTATTTTACACTTATTATCAACAAAGACCTGTAGTTTTTCTATTATTGAACCAGGAACTTCGCAGTCAGGTTTTGTGAAGAATTGAAGATTCGGATAAAATATATTCCAGTTTTTAATGAAGAAATATTCACAGAAACATGATTTCCAGGAGTGTAATTAACTGAACCAGAAAGGGCAAGCGTGCCATTTGCCTGGAAAATTTCGTATTGAAATATTCCATTTTTTAGCAATCCTTCAATTTTTATTTCTCCGGTGCTTGTAGGGTTGGGCGAAATAATGAGTGTTTCATTTTTTGCCCTATTTTCAGCAAAGCCCGGCAAAACTTCTGAATACCCATTAAAATATTCTAAACCGCCTGAATAATTCCCGGCTATCATTTCAGGCTTGCCATCGTGCTTAATTTCGCCAATGGCTGCAGAAGTTCTGATTCCTAAATCGAAAGTAATTCCAGCAGTATCAAGCAAAGAAGCGAGTTCGTCAGATTGAACGAATTTACCATCCAGGTTCCCATCAATGTTTTTGTAATAAAAAATCTGCCCCAATTCGGAACCAACCACAAGTTGGGTTTCGCCTTGAGAAGTCCTGAAAAAACAGGGTGTGCTGTAGCCGTAATATGATAAACTGTAGTCAGTTACATTCACTTTTCCAAGGCTGTCGGTAACAAAAACAAAATCAGGGGCAGAACTTGTTCCCTGGTTTTTATAATAATTCAAATTGCCGTTTTTTTCACCAATAACCAGGTCCAGCAAGCCATCTTTATCTAGGTCAAAAAGCTGAGGTGCACTGAATTCGCCCACATCAATTGAAAAATAATTTTGGTCAACTATCTCCAATTGCCCATTTCCCATGTTTTTTAGCAAAATCAGTTTGCCATTGCTTTCCCCGGTTACCATTTCTGGTAATAGGTCATTTGTTAGATTCCCAAAAGTTGGTACAAGCCCGTTTTTTTCATATTGTCCAAGATTTCCAAAATCAACATTGATTAATTTGAACTCAGGCTGGTTGGCTGTTCCAGTATTTTTAAAATAGGCAACTTCAGATTTGTAAACAGATTTTAAAATAAGGTTTTCGGTATAAAAAGAATATTGGTAATACCCATAATTTCCAACGAAAAGGTCAGCCAATCCATCACCATCCCAATCGAACAATGAAGG
>DATCTB010000230.1:0-5300 GCA_036568185.1 Bacteroidales bacterium
CCACCTGATAATTCTTTACTTTTTCTTTTTAAAAAAGGCTTAATCATTGGGTTTTCAGAAATTAATAAAGCATTTTTTGCATCGCAAAACAGGCTGATAATTGTCTTTAACTGAAGATGATTGGGCAAGAAACTGTCTTGAGGCAAGTAATTAATCAGGTATCTTCCGCCATTCACACCATTTATTATTTTGTTTCCAACCTTAACGAATTTTGTATCAGCCTTCAGCGAACCAAAAATAATTTTTAACAAAGTAGATTTTCCTGAGCCATTCCTGCCAAGAATTCCGACTATTTCGCCTTTGGAACAGGACAGGAAAATATCTGTAAGTACCTGCTTTGTGCCGAAACTCTTTATTACGCTGTCAACATGCAGTTCATTCATATAATTATCAAAATAAAACCAATAATTACACTGATGCTTAATGCTGAAATCCATAAACTTAACCTGCTAAGGCCCAGATTGTAGTAGAAATAATATTCATTTGGATTTCTGATGTCGTAAATAAAGTAGAGGAATAACGGAGTGAATAAAATGTAA
The DNA here is from genome assembly GCA_036568185.1 of Bacteroidales bacterium. GTDB lineage: Bacteria > Bacteroidota > Bacteroidia > Bacteroidales > F082 > DATCTB01. The sequence continues at coordinate 540 of DATCTB010000230.1, forward strand.
GTAATTCCTGCTCCCTTTAAAGTGAAAAAGCCAGCAGCAGAAATACTGAAAATGCCCACTAGTGCTGACAAAGTAATGAGGGGAACTAATAATTTTTTATAAAAAATAAAAACGGAAAAAAGAGGCCGCATTGAAATTGTATTGAAAACTATTTACTTGTTTCAAACATACGAAGAATAAACCTTGTATAATCATAAAAAAAGTGAAGAGATAAACAATCCCTTCACTTTTTTTAAAACTTAAAATTTTGTTACTCAGCAATAACCTTATTGCCTTTCAGGTATTGGTCGAGGAACTCACGAACCTGCCTGTAGCCATTGATTTCATTTTCTTTTTTCTGAAAACCATGGCCCTCGTCGGGGAAAACTACATAAACAACCGGTACGCCATTGGCCTCCACTGCTGCAACAATTTCATCCGACTCAACCTGCAATACGCGTGGGTCGTTTGCACCCTGAAGCACCATCAAAGGTTTCACAACCTTGTCGGCATGAAACAATGGTGAAATATTGTACAATCTTACAGAATCGGCAGTTGTTGGGTCTCCCATTTCTGCGTACAGCGCTTGCCTGAACGATTCCCAATACGGAGGAATTGAATTCAAGGTTCGCAGCCAGTTGGTAACACCAAACAAGTCAACTCCAACAGCAAATTCCTGTGGAGTAAATGTTAAGGCAGCCATTACCATATAGCCACCATAAGAACCACCAAAGATGCCAATTTTCGTCGTGTCAATTACACCGGTTGAAGCAAGGAAATTTTTCCCATAAATACAATCCTGCAAATCACCTTCACCATGGTTTTGATCATCCATTTTGAAGAAAGTTTTTCCGTACCCGCTGCTACCACGGTTGTTTACAGCAAGAATAGCATAACCATGATTAACAAGGTATTGAATCAAAGCGAAGTAAGAAACACGCGATTGTCCGCCCGGGCCACCATGAACCCAAACCAGCGCCGGAACAGGATTGTCAACCGAGGCATTATGGGGCTGATAATAAACGGCTGGAATTTCAGTTCCGTCGAATGATTTGTAGCGCACCACTTTTCCTGCAACCAAATCTTCAGGGTTAATTTCAGGATTCAGGGTATTGGTCAGTTTTTTCAGTTCCTTATTTGCAAAATTATATACAAAAATATTGTTTGGAGAGATAGAACTGCCAACTGTAAGCCTCATCAATTGTTCGTTTCTTGAAATGCTAACCGAAACTATTTCACCATCCTCAAAAGTTGGTAGCGGAACTTGTTCATTTGTTTGCAAATCAAAAACATAAACGGTAGTTTTTGCGTCTTCATTCACGCCAATAACACGGTAGCGCTCATTGTACGAATCGTAGGCATACCAGATATCCCATTTGGTTTCCCAGACTTTAGTTTTCTCACCTGAAGCCAAATCATATCTTGCCAGATAGGAAAATTCAGAGCCTTCGTTTGAAAGGAAATACAAGGAAACAGATTCCAAATCAAAATATTGAGGGCTGTAGGTTGCATCGCCTTCATGTTCAGAAATATTTTTCAACTCTTTGGTTTTCACATTGTACAAATACATTTCGTTGTTGTTCGTGGTAATGCTCTTTGATAATGCAAGGAAATTTTTATCCGCTGAAATGGCTTCGACATCTAATCCATTATCATTTTGGTAAATTAATTTTGATTGAAAATCCTTGATATCCATTTCATACAAATCAAAGAAATTCGGATTCCGCAGATTTGAAATGTAGAAAAACGAATCCTGGCTGCGTGCCCAGCCAAAGAAGTTGGATTTAGCTTCGGCAGCAGGCGTAAGGTCAACAACATCTTCTTTTGTAATTTGCATATAAATATGGCTTATTTCGTCTCCTCCATTGTCAGCAGAATACAGAAAACGGTCGTCCTCAGGGAAATATGAAATTCCAAAATATGAATCGGTTGTTGAGTTGGTTAATTGCTCCATTGGCGAACCGTCAACCGGAAGGGAGTAAACATTGTAAATGCCAGTTTGGTTACTTGTTACAAGAAGTTTAGAATTGTCGGCAGAAAAACTTCCTCCATAAATATTGACGTTTTTGTAAAACTGCTCAATAGAATATTCGGGAACATTCCTGGCTTCTTTATCAGATTTCTCTCCGGGACTCATGCACGATACTAGAGATAAAACGAAGATGTACAGTAATATTTTTTTCATAATTGATAATTTTTGGTTATTAATAATTAACGAAAGTATTGATTATTTTAATTTGGCGTAACATTTGGATTTTCTGAATTCAATTTATTCATTTTCATAAAAATCCATTTTATTTTGAAGTAATTTGATTTCGCTTTGTAGCTCGTCAATTTTATTTAATAAATGAAAAATAGTTTCAACTCCTTCGGAATTTATTCCCAAATCGAGGTGTAATCGAACCATTTTTTCGAGCGGAGCAATGTAGTCGGGATGAACATAAATTTCATTGCGAATGGTTGTAACCTCTATTAATTCAGTTTCGCAAAGCGAATAAACAAAAGTGTATTCTACATTATGGTATCCACAAAATTCCTTTAAAGCTATCAATTCATCGGTCAGCATGGCTTTTATTTTAGTTTAGATAATTCAGTAAATAATGCTTTCTGTTTTTCAGTCAGGTTTTCAGGTATTTTCACATTGAAGGTGATAAATAAATCCCCCTTATTTCCTGAAGTTTTATACACAGGCAAGCCCTTGCCCTTCAGTTTTACTTTACTTCCGCTTTGCGTGCCTGGCTTTACTTTTAGTTTAACTTTTCCATCAATGGTTTCAACCACGACTTCTCCACCAAGCACTGCTGTGTAAATATCCAGGTCAATATTTTTATGCAAATTCGCCCTATCGCGTTTAAAAGTAGTATTGTTGATGATGTTGAAAGTAATATACAGGTCGCCATCAGGCCCGCCGTTCCTACCTTTTCCACCGTGCCCGGCAATCTTTATGGTTTGTCCGTTTTCAACGCCGGCAGGAATTGTTATCCTGATTTTTTTGTTGTTGACTGTAAGGGTTTGTTTTTGATTTTCAAGAATATCAAGCAAATTTAATTGCAATTCTGCCGAAAAATCCTGTCCCCTGAATCTTGCCTGCCTTGATGACTGCCTGCTTCCTCCCATTCCACCAAACATAGAGGCAAAAAAATCAGAAAAATCTTCTTCAGAAAATGACTGGCCGCCAGCTTGATGCTGGTATTGCCCTGACGACTGTTGCTGCCTTGCGTTTTCAAAATGTTCGGCATGTTTCCAGTCTTTGCCGTACTGGTCATATTTTTTTCGCTTTTCCGGGTCGCTCAGCACTTCATTTGCCTCATTGATTTGTTGAAATCGTTTATGAGCTTCCTTGTCGTTTGGGTTCAAATCAGGATGATGCTTTCTGGCTAATTTTCGGTAGGCTTTCTTAACCTCTTCCTGCGTTGCATTCTTGCTTATTCCCAGGACTTTATAGTAATCAATGTATTCCATATATCATTAAAAAAACACTTGTAGACTTTATCTTTATTTAATTACTTTTTCCAGCATTACCTTGTAAGTTTGCTGAATTTCGCTTGTTTCGGTTCTGATAAAATAAATACCGTCAGCAAACGGACTGAGATTGACAACAACACTTGTAGCCCTTTCTTCAACGTAAAAGTTTATAGTCTGGCCATTAATATCAAATACTTCAATCTGCAAATCATCAGGGACTAATTTTCCAAAATTTAAAGTGTATTTCCCATCTGCGGGGTTTTGAGCTATGGCTGGAGAAACCCGGATATACTGGTACCTGATAAGCTGGTCTTTCCCTGAAAGTGACGACACTTCCAGTTTAACATCATAAGTTCCTGCTGTATTATACTGTATAGTTGGAGGCTGTTCAACTTCCGAAAAATCGGGAGCACCTCCGGGAAAATACCATTCATAATCGCTGATATTACCGGAAGAATTATTCACAAAACTAACCGTTCCTCCCACCAAAATATTGGTAAATTCAGCCCTGAAATCAGCAGTTATACCGGCTGTATCAAGATTGGAACCGTTCAGGGAAACAACTTCAGGATTTCCAGGTGCAAGCCAAACACTGAGTTGGGAAGCAGAATCACTACCATTCGAATCCCACGAATAGCTGAACTTTCCAAAATAATCGGGAGCATCTTGATTTGAGCATGAGGCCCGTCCACCAGTTAACGCACCCACAACCTGTCCCTGGCTGTTAAAGAGAGGTGAACCGGAAGAACCGCCTTCAGTTACGCCATAACCTCCATCGGTTGGAGCCCAAACAATCTTCCAGAAATGGCCGTTTGGATCAGGGTTTGTCCCTAAATAACTTGTAGAAACTGCCGGGTTCAAATAAGTTGAAATCATCTTCAAATCGCCCTCAGGATGGTGTATATCCACACCTGAACTGGCCGGTTCAATTGTCCGGTTCCAACCATTAAAATACGGTTTATAATTTGCCGGCACTTTTTCGTTTAGCAATAAAAGTTTAAAGTCAGAACCACTATTGGTTTCACCAGAGGCACTGGCAATTTTTTTTGCCCCGGTCATGCTGAATGTAGTTGGTTCTGAACCAGGAAACTGACAATCGGGCGATTCGTATAAAAAATAAAATATCCATTGGTTGTAATCGGCAGTATTGGAATTTACACCACAATGATTTGCTGTAAGAAAATAGGGAGTTCCGTCCTGCATTGTATTATTTACAAGTGAACCACTGCACCAATACAACGAACTGCCTTCTTTAACCAAAACCCTGGCAACACCATTTTTTTCATTTTGCCAATCTTCGCCTTCAGGGCAATTGAC
>DATCTB010000231.1:0-3621 GCA_036568185.1 Bacteroidales bacterium
ATTTGAATTGGTAACATAAGTATCACCCGAACTTAAGGTCATTCCAATGGTATTGGAATAAGGGCCACCGTCAGCCAATCCCCATTTGCAATTTACTGAAGCTACAGAAACATCGTCAGTAACATCAGCCTGAACGGCAACTGTTTGTGATGAAGTTGGTAATGCAGGTGTGTTTGATATGTTTGTGATTTCCGGAGGCAAGTTTACTGGTCCGGTTGAAGCATTAAGAACAATGTCATCAACTCCGTACTCATCACGGTTTCCAGCCCCAGATACATCATCTCCAAACCATCTTATATAAAAATAATTGCCATCAGCAATAGAAATTCCAGTAATTGTGGTTGACCGAGGTACGGTTTGCCAAGAGGGAGAACCATCCTTTGCTTCAGGAGTATTATAGTCAAGTGACGCAACAGCGGTGTATGCACTATTATCAGATGAATAGGAAAAATTGAATGAATTTGAACGATCCTCATTGTTAAGAACTACAATATTGTAGTCCACATCTAAAGCAGTGATGGTGGAGCCTGTATTATTAATTATTCTCAAGGTAATAGTTCCTGGTGTCCAATCAGTTCCGCCTGGTTGAATTCCAAAAGCCCGGTTTCCAGTAGCCACTGTAAATGCATAAAAGCCACCTGTAGTTACCCCTCCTGCTGAAACACCTCTTGTGAAATCAGTATTTGAAGTTGTTTTGGTATCTCCAAAAGCAGAAGCTCCATCTGACATTCCTGTAGTTGCCCATGCATCAGAATCTAATTGCCCAGCAGCAGGTGTTGGGGTAAAACCAGAGCCAGCGTATTGACCATCATTTACACCAGCCACGGTAGCATCAAAGCTAATAGTGTAGTTTGTTGAAGTTGCTGTTATTGATAATTGAGGAAAAGTGTAAAGGCTTAAACCCAATAATAAAGCAAACAAAAGAGTAATTTTTTTCATAATCAACTAATTTAGATAGTATTTGGAAAATTTCAAAAGTATATTCAAAAGTAAAATAAAAGTCCCTGATTTGGGATGCAAAATATAAATAATTTTTAAAATAGGATGGATTTAATAAAACTATCCTTTCAAGCAGCACCCTGGAGGGCGGGCAAAAAGTGAGAAATCTCCCGGAAAAACTTTTCAATTCCGGGAGATTTCTCTTTCAACAACCCATGCAATTGCTTCGGTTGTTCCAATTGAAATAAAAATAATACTTGTGTTTTTAATAATAAAACACAAAAGGCAATCTACAAATCAGCCGACTTTTTCTTATTTAAATCATACACTTTCTTACCGCCATAACCGGCGCCAAGTGCAAGCAGGAGAACGATTCCCCCGCTAACTGTTGCCCGGCCACCAACCGGTGTGTTTCCAGAACCCGGATCAGCTCCGCCATTCGGGTCAGGTGGGTTTTGTGCAAAAACGGCTGCTGATGTCATCACCAACATTCCAATTACCAATAGTTTAGCTATCTTTTTCATGATTTCTTTTGTTTTCAGTTGTTAATTTATTATCACTTTTTCGGTTCGCAAGCCGGTTGATTCTGTTATGCTTACCAGGTAAATTCCACTTTTCAGGTTGGTTGAAAGCCTGATGAAGTTTTCATTGCTGATAGCTTCTTCAGCCAGTGTTCGCCCTGCCAGGTCGGTAATGCGCAGCGTTCCTTTTTCAATTGGGTTCACGCTTTTTACAAAGATTTCCTTGCCAACTGAGTAGATTTTAATACTCTTTTCAGCACCTGATTGCGCAACAGAAGCAGCCGACAAATGTAGTAAAAAGCGGTTAGAACTTTCGCCCAAAGTGTAGCTGAAGTTATAGCTTCCCTGCTGTAAATCCTGTAAAGTACCGGTTTTCAGGTCTTCCAACTGGCAATTTTGTATGTCATTCAGTTCATTCAGCCTGATGGTATAATTGCCGCTGTTTTCAACATAAAATCCCATCGGGATAATATCGATGGCAGGCAATTGGTTGATTGAAAGCCTGTCGTTACCGGCAATGGTGAACAATTGCGGGTAGTTTGTATTGGCTGCCATTAGCTTGTAGGCATCAAATTGTCCATCAAACTCAGCACTTGCATTTTCGTTCAAACGAATATAAGTTTTGTCAACCATTCCTTCCGACTGAACCTGGAGCTCGATATAATTGCTGATGATTTCATCATTTTTATAATAGATATCTGCACCCTGGTGGGTTCTTGTATCATTTGTCAAAGTGAAAGTACCGGGCGAATTGGCACTTACCCAGAAACCCTGCATTGGTGGAACGTATTGCGAACCACCGCCCATTCCGCCATTGTATGAAACATAATTTCCCGGGCTACCAGCATCAAGATAATAGATTGCGGTATTCATTTCGGGTGGGTAAGTAACTAAATCCCAGTCAATACATGAAGGATAAGGGTTACCAATCAAATTCCAGCCATATTCGTTCGCTGCTGTAAAGCCAATGGATTGATTCCCGGTATTGGGGGCGCCTGCAAATTCATAAGTTCCCCGAATTGGTGGAACGCCCCACATTGCGTAACCCTGCATCACATTAAGCGGGTCAAGGTAACTGGTAACTTCTACCCATTCCGGTACGGTTTCATCATAATATTGCAAATAGGAATCATAGAAAACATCTGCGGTCGCGTTACTTACAGGGCTTGACACCAGGTGCCATTCTTCATCATCGATATACCTTTGTGCAACAACTTCACCTGTTACATTTCCCATTGTTATCAACGAGCCTGAGCCTCCTGCATCGCTGTGTATAGTTAATGTTGCGGCAGGGTCAATGGTCAAATCTCCGTAAATTGTTAAGCCTCCTCCAAATTCTGCAACATCTAAAACTGTCCCGCTTTCAATAATCAAGTCAAAACAAACAGAGGAATTATCATAAATGACCGGTGTACTGGGAGTAGATGCAGGAACAGTTACATTGAAAGAAGCGTCGGGTATATAACCATACGTTCCACTCCAGTTGTTTCCTTTTACTGACCAAATATTGTCAGTTAAACCATTCCAGGTAACATCTGATTTATGCTCACCTGGTGTTGTTATATCTGAAGGGGTTGAAAATGGTATATCCCATTCTGAAGCTGTCCAGGTTGGATTGGGATTTGTGACCGAGCGTAACCTTACTGCTTTCGTTGAATTATATTCCCATTCCATGCCGGTACCATCTTCGTTAATAACACCGTAAGCATCTACCAGGATACCCGTCATGTGGTCACCACCATAAAAAAGGAATAAACCATCATCTCCCCCGGCAATGTACATGATATTACTTTGCTGGCTTAAAGTTAAGGGTGAATACAGAGAATTAAATGCAGTTTCATTCCATCCGTTTGTATAAGTATCATTTGCATCTATCGAGCCAACCAACTGGACATCAACCCAATTTGAACCACCATTCGACTGGCGGCACAAATACCAGACATCACTATCAAAATCAATCGTGCTAGTTCCGGGGTTGTATAGTTCAATAAACTGTACAGCATTATTATCAAAAGGTAAGGCTATTTCAGAAATCAATAATGGTGGAGGTGTACAGGCGCTGCATGAATTGTAACAAACTACTCCAAGTGTAGAATTGGCTCCTGGCACCCAAATATCACGGTTTCCCGAACCGTTAGTACAACCTCCGCTAACTGTTTCC
>DATCTB010000232.1:0-4865 GCA_036568185.1 Bacteroidales bacterium
ACAGAAATTTCTTCTTTAAAATAAAATCCCCCTCTTTTCCCCCACGAACCAAGCAGCGCGTTTAGTATAGCAATAGCCCGTGAACGCTGGCTGTCATCACCGTACCAAACTACATGGCGCCCGGGATGGACAATTACTGCCGGGGCTGCATTCGCCATTTCGTATGCGGTTTTCCTGATAATATCTGGCTTTATCGTTGTAATTCCATACGCCCATTCAGGAGTCATATTTTTGACATGTTCCTTCAACTGCTCAAAACCAAAAGTGTATTGGTCAACGTAGGCTTTGTCATAAAGGTTTTCATAAATTAGTACGTTCATCCAGGCCAATAACAACGCCATATCAGTCGATGGTTTTATTGGCAGCCAGAATTTCGACTTGCTTGCTGCTGTGCTCAAACGTGGGTCAACCGTGATGATTACAGCTTTTTTATCAATTGCTTCCGACATTTCCTGCACCTGCCCATTATGCATATTTTCACCAAGGTGCGAGCCTATCAGAACCAAACATTTTGTATCACGAATATCTGTCGGTTCAGGCGAGCCCACCCAACTTCCATACGTTGCCGACCAACCCACTTCGCGTGGCCCACGGCATTGTGCCCAGGCTGGTTCAGCTTCATTTTCCGTGCCAAAAGCTTTTAAAAGATTCTTGAAATGAGAACCCGGCGAACCATGGTTGAACATGGCAACTGCCTCGGGGCCATACTTATCGGCTGTTTCCTTAAATTTTGCAGCCACCAAATCAAGTGCTTCATCCCAGCTTGCTTTCCTAAAAACCTCTTTTCCGTCGACTGTTTCTCTTATTAAAGGGGTTTTCAGGCGATCTTCGTCATTATACATTCCTATGCCGCCAGTTCCACGTGGACAAAGGCGTCCGTTGCAATGCGGGTCTGTTTTATTTCCAATTATCTTCCTAATATTTTCATTCTTATCAACATAAGTCCAGCCGGCGCATTTCCAAAAACAAACTTCGCAATAGGTTGGATAAAGTTTTAATTCTTCATCACTTACCGGCGTTGTATCGTTGGATGCCATCAATGTATTCAATCCTCCCCATTTGGCGGCACTTAGTCCCATTGCTGCAACTCCAACACCCGCTGTCGATATCTTGATAAAATCTCTTCTTGATTTCATTTATATTTAAATATCTATATTTATATATATTGAGCTTGCAAAAGTAAATTCTATCAAGCAAAATCATGTTTATTTGAAATCGTTCTACACTTTCTTACATCTTACTGATTACATGTTATTTATAAACATGAAAGAATTTTTTATGATATTTATCATATTTTTAATAACCTGTATATCATTCTTTTATATTTCTTATTTTTAAAGGAAATAAATTATTAGTTTTTGAAAAGGTAGTATAAAAAAAACTCCACCCTGAAACTAGTTTTGAATCAGAGTGGAGAAAAGGACTTTGACAATTAGCTTATGAAAACATTCCTTTTGTAATTTTTTACGTGGAATTAGAACGACAACAATTGTTGTACATTCCCAGCGTAAAAACAAATCCAGCTGCCAATATCGTCAAGAGTGTAATTTTTTCGAAGAGAAGTGAGGAAATTTCAAGGCAACAGCCTAAAAATCCAGCAAAGATTAAAAACAAATAAGAAACAAAACCAACCAATCCTAACATCAATGTAGCATTTGCAAATATTTTAATTCCAGTTTTCATAACAATAACTTTTAAATTTGAAAATTATTTCATCATTTTTCTACTAACAAATGTATATATTTGTATATTAAAATACATACTTATTGTGGTGATAGATAATTGATTAGAATGTGAAATGTATTAACGTAATAAATGACAATCGCACCTTTCAAATCAGAAAAATGTTTGGTCAACATGTGATCTAAATCAAATTGAATAAAAAATTGACAGATGGGAAATTGTGAAAATTGTGCTATAAAATCGCGGGCAACGGAAACACTAAGTGTTGAAGAACTTGAATTACACGATCAAAATTGCACCGAGGTTACCGTGAAAGCCGGTGAAATTATTATTAAGGAAGGTTTACTTTCATCTCATATTGCGTATTTGAAATCGGGTTTAGCAAAAATTCATAAAAAAGGCGTTAAAGGCACCGACCAGATTTTAAAAATACTACAACCTGGAAGTTATATTGGAATGCAAACTATTCTTTCCAATAAAATTCACCAATACTCGGCTTCAGCTGTTGAAAATTCGCAGGTTTGTTTTATAGATATCAACCTTTTCAAACAATTAATTACGAAAAATACCCAATTTGCCAATGAACTCATTCTTTACCTATGCGGAGATGAACTGACATATTTTGATCGTTTTGTCAATATTCACCAAAAACAAATAAATGGAAGGCTGGCTGATACCATCCTGTTTTTTTCAAATGAAATAAATAATGGAAACCTTGAATTTGACCTTCCATTGTCAAGATACGACTTGGCAGCATTAATATTTGCTACCCGCGAAAGCGTAACCCGCTCAATCAAGGAGTTATCTGATATTGGCGCTATCTTGGTTAATGGCAAACATATTAAAATTTTGAATCTTTCCTTATTGAAAACAATTAGCGAAAAAGGTTAAATTAGTGTCAATTGCAAAAAATTTGGCAGTGATGCTTCAAGGATTTCTAATATAATTCTTCCGAATATTTAGCATATCCAAGTGCAACAGGCTTGAGTGATTCATTAATGGCAGCAAAAGTGAAAAGACCTTCAACCGCTTTTTGCCTGTTTTCAGCATACATTTCTTCAACAAATATTTCAACCCAGATTTGAAGTTTTGCATTTCCAATTTTTACCACTTTTCCTATTATTTCAACCAAAGTGCCCGATTGAACAGGCAATAAAAACCTTGCTTTTTCAGCTGAAACAGTAACCATTTTCTTTCGTGTAAACCGCGTGGCTGTAATATAAGCCACTTCGTCCATCCATTGCAAAGCAATTCCGCCAAATAAAGTATCGTGGTTGTTTAACGTGCTGGGGAGCACCACTTTAAATTGCTTTGTTTCGGAAATCCTAATTCTTTCTTCCATTAAAATATTTTTTACAAAAATAAATAAATTACTTTGGCAAATGAACCATAGTTCATTATCTTTGCCAAAAATTATTCTATTTTAACAAGATGAGCCCACGTATTAAAGTATTCAGGAAAATATTAAACCCTCCCATTATCAAAGGTTTTAAACCGTATGGAAAAGATTCTGAAAAACAGAAGCCTGGGCTTGTTAACCTATTATATGAAGAATATGAAGCCCTGCGCCTAAGCGATTATGACAAGCTCAAACACCTGCAGGCATCTGCCTTAATGGGTGTTTCGAGGCCAACATTTACAAGGATTTATGCTTCAGCACTGGGAAAAATTGCGAAAGCATTTGTGGAAGGAAAGCAAATTACTATTGAAGGCGGAAAAATTTATTTCGACAGTAATTGGTTTCATTGCTGCGAGTGCCTGTGCTATTTCAATAATCCGGAAAAAGAAACTAAAATTGAGGCATGCCCCCTGTGTGGAAGCCCCCAAATAGAAAATTATGACCTTACGAAGGAAAATAATAAGCTAAATAAGGCTGACTTATGCATTTGCCCCAGCTGCGGTTTGAAAATTGAGCACCAAAATAGCATCCCATGCAATAGGCATGAATGCCCGAAATGTGGGAATTTGATGAAACGCAAAAAAAATCCTCACTCAAAACAACCAAAGCCATGAAAGTAGCTATTGCATCCCAGGGAAATTCACTGGAATCGAAGCTAGACAAAAGTTTTGGGCGTTGTAATTTTTTTGTTGTTTATGATACGGAAAACAAAACAGTTGAATTTATTGAGAACCCCAATAAAGATGATGATGAAAAAGCTGGCAGTAAATCGGTTCAAATGGTAAGCACGAGGAATGTAAGCAAGATTATTTCCAGCGATTTTGGCTTGAGAATAAAACCATTATTGGATAGTTTGAAAATACAAATGATTGTGCTGCGCAATACTGATAAAACAATAGGGCAAATAATTGGATTGTTAAGCCATTAAAAAATAAAGTAAAATGCCAAAATTAGACTGGACAGGCCCGGAAAATGAGGGCTCAGGAAGCGGGCGTAAATTAGGCAAATGCAGCACAGCCACAAAAGAGGAAAAACTACAAAAGCTTGGAAAAGGAATGGGGAAGCACCGCCATTCGAAAGAAAGTTTTGGAAAAGGAAAACGCTTGAAAAGCGGAATAAATTAATACTAAACAATTAAATATTTTAACAAATGGAAAATTTACAAAATCAAGAATTTATCGCTATGCCGCGCATAGGCGATAAAGCGCCTTCATTTAAGGCAGTAACAACACAAGGCGACATAAATTTCCCTGCTGATTACAGCGGAAATTGGGTTATTTTATTTAGCCACCCGGCTGATTTTACACCAGTTTGCACATCTGAGTTTATGACTTTCGCAAGCATGGCAGATAAATTTAAAAAAGCAAATTGTGATTTGGTTGGCCTTTCAGTTGACGGTTTATACAGCCATATTGCCTGGCTCAGGACCATCAAAGAAAAAATTGAATACAAGGGAATGAAAAACGTTGAAGTGATGTTTCCTTTGATTGAAGATATTACCATGAACGTAGCCAAAAAATATGGCATGATGATGCCTGGCGAAAGCAATACAAAAGCAGTCCGTGCAGTATTTTTCATTGACCCGAAAGGAATTATCAGGGCAATTATTTATTACCCACTAAGCCTTGGAAGGAATTTTGACGAATTATACCGCGCCTTGATAGCTATGCAAACTGCTGATGCTTTTAGCGTAGCAACTCCAGCCGACTGGCGTCCGGGTGACGACGTGATTGTTCCTCCAGCCGGCTCTTGCGGAAGTGCCAAAGACCGCATGGAAGGCAAA
>DATCTB010000233.1:0-3973 GCA_036568185.1 Bacteroidales bacterium
TACTTTTTTAACCCAAAGTGGAAGAATTATTACGCCAATTATCAGGTACGGATAATAAGTAATTAATCTCCAGAAAAGTGCGAGCGGCGCATACCAGGCTTCGTTCGGAATAAAATCGGTAAGAAATTGTGAAAAAATGTACTCAGCGATTCCGCTTCCGCCGGGAGTTGGGCTTATTAAAAGTATAATCCACATGCTGAGCTGCCTTCCAAATATCAGGAAATTCTCAACAACCGAATACGTTTCATTTAAAAACGCCATCAGCATAAAATTGATAACCCAATACCTGCCTACCCAGGCAAAAAAAGTAGCCAGCGAACTTTTAAACCAATAAGAAAAAGGTTTGCCCTTTATCGTTTTAGAAGTTTGAATCAGTTGGTTAGCCGATTTCCGGGCATTTGTCCGCCACCTGATTAATATTGGAAAAAGAAACACCCACGAAATGAACGACTTGAACATGTGGGGATTGATAAACAAGGCATAAGCTAAAAAGAGTGTATAAATAAAAATGATAATATACCCCAAATAAAAAGTGAATATGATTTCAGAGATTTGAAGCGATTCAGGAGGGAATATATTACTGCCATAAAGTATATAAATGATTGGCACACAAATAATAAAAAACATTTCATCCAGAAAAATGGCCGTAAGAACGATGGCTGTGCTGCTGCCAGCATTAATGCCTTCTTTGTAAAGGAAAAAAATAGCCGGACCTGTCCCACCAACCACCGACGGAGAAATAGCTGAGCTGAATTCCCACAGCATAATTACTTGAAAGGCTTGTTTCCAACTGAGCTGGTAATCTGATAAAACTATCAGCCTGTAAATATAGCCCACATCCCTAACCAGCATCATTATGATAGCCAGCATAATATAAAAAACCGTTCTCCAGGTAAATTCAAGAAATGAGAATGTTTCTGCATCGAATTTCCGGGCAAGCATAAAGCCACTTACACCCAAACCAATCAATATTGGCCAGATAATTCGCTTCGCTTTTAAACTGTTGACTATTTTGTCCAAGAGGAAATATTAAAGAACAAAGATAGCAAACAAATGCTTGAATTAGAATCCTTCAATATCCAAAAATCAGCCATTATGGCACTTTTAAATAATTTTAACCGTCATAATGGCGTATTGTGTTTTGATTTTCCATTTGGAATAACAATTGAAAAAGAACTGGAAAATGAATATAAACTTAAAATTAGGAGGACAATACCATGAACTTAATTAGATTTAACCGCACCCCGTTTTACCCGGGATGGATCAATGAAAACAACTTTTTAAACCAAAATTCTGATAACCAGAATATTCCGGCAGTAAATATTAGAGAAGAAGAAAAAAACTTTGTACTTGAATTGGCTGCACCAGGTTTGAAGAAAGAAGATTTCAAAATCAATATTGAAAAAAATCTTTTGACTATTTCTTCAGAAGTGAAAACTGATAACGAAGAAAAAACTGAAAATTACACCCGCAAAGAGTTTAGCTTCAACAGCTTCAGCCGTTCTTTTAAGCTTTCAGAAAATATCATGTTTGATGATATTAGCGCCAAATATAAAGATGGCATTTTGAAAGTGAACCTGCCAAAAAATGTGGATGCAAAAATCAGTAAAGAAATTAAAATTGCGTAAATAACCAGGATTGTTTTTGAAGCCCGGCTCGAAGGAGTTGGGCTTTTTTTTGCTATAAAAACAGCAGCAAGCTAATTGCCATCACTGCCATGCCAGCGATAAGGCCGTAGATTGACAAATGGTGTTCACCATATTCCTCAGCGGCGGGGAACAATTCATCGAGGGAAATGAAAACCATGATTCCGGCAACTGAGGCAAATAAAATTCCAAAAACCATAGGCCCCATAAACGGCATCAATATTAAATAACCCACCAAAGCACCAACCGGCTCGGCAAGGCCGGAAAGTAAGGAAAGCCAAAACGCCTTTTTTTTGCTTCCCGTGGCGTAATAAACCGGAACGGAAACCGCAATCCCTTCAGGAATGTTGTGAATAGCAATGGCAACCGCAATGGCAATACCCAGGTGCGGATCGCTGATGGCTGCAGTAAAAGTGGCCAAGCCTTCGGGAAAGTTGTGGATAGCAATTGCCAGAGCGGTGAATAAACCCATCCGCATCAGTTTTTTTGATTTTTGCTCTTGATAGTTTGGGTTTTCAACCATTTTATCAATTTCTCCAATCTCTTCAACCTTATGCATTTCGTGCGGATTTTCAACCGAGGGAATCATTTTATCAATAATGGCAATAAATAATATTCCACCAAAAAACGCAGCGGTTGTAACCCAATAACCGGCTGTTGTTCCCAAATCGTCAACCAAAGCAGTTCGGGCCTTAACCATAATTTCAACAAACGAAACGTAAATCATCACGCCTGCAGAAAACCCAAGTGATACTGAAAGAAAACCGGTATTGGTCCTTTTTGCAAAAAAGGCAATCGCACTTCCAATTCCAGTGGCTAAGCCGGCAAAAAGTGTTAATCCAAATGCAAACCCAACTGTTGACCAATCCATCTTTTTCTATTTAAAAAACTTTATTTCAAACTTCTTTTTTGTTTTTCTTCCCGGTAGGCACGCCTGCTTTCCACTTTTTGCAATTCACGGTCAATCACCAGGTCGGCAATGCGCGCAGCTTGTTTTTCCATGCCTTTTTCCTGCAAAGCTTCATTAAATTTGGATTCCGGAATATCATGCCTGTAAGCCAGGTTGCAAAGCTTTTCAAAATTATTTTCCAGTAATTCAGTTATAAAAACCTCAAGCATTTGCTTTAATTCTTCACGGCCAAGTATTTCATAATCTCTTGGCAAAGGCTCACCGGTAGGCAAAGGGTGAAAACTGTCAGTCATCTGGATTAATTTCTTTTCTTAAAATAAAACGAAAAACCTTTTCAAAAGCAATCTAAAGGTATTTATTCTAATTTTGCCCAAAATTAATGAATATATAGAATGAATTTTCAAGCCAGGATTGTTTTGGGTACATTATTAGTGATTTCATCCTTTTCGATGTTTTCACAAACGAAAAATGTGATGATAATGGATGAAAAAATCAATAAAAAAGTATTGATTGGTTATTGTGACAGAAGCGGCCTTGAAGAAGGTGTTTTTGGAACTTATTTCCCCAGCCAGTATGAACTGTACGAGCCAAAGGAAGGAACAATCAAGAAATTAACCGAAGTAATAAACAAAGCTAAAATCACTGTAGTTTTTGGAACCTGGTGTTCCGACAGCAAATTGCAAATGGGCCGATTTTACAAAATCCTTGATGAGACAGGTTATAAAGAAAAAAACCTGACTGTGATTGGCGTGAACCGCGATAAAAATGCGCTTTCGGTGAATATTGAAAATCTTGATGTTGAACTCGTTCCAACTTTTATTGTATATCAAAATGATAAAGAGCTGGGTAGAATTGTCGAATCACCCAAAAAGAGCCTTGAAGACGATTTGTGGAAAATAGTCAAAAGAGTACAATAATTACAGTTTAATTTCTTAGAAAAAACCAAACGCTTGCTTTTTGCAGGCTGTGGTATTAACTTTGACCTGATGAAAACATTTTCAACCATACACTCTGTTCAACATTTTATTTCTGAAGAAAAAAAGAATGGAAAAACTGTTGGCTTTGTTCCCACAATGGGAGCCTTGCACGAAGGGCATTTGCAATTGATGCGCAGGGCAAAAAATGAAAACGACTTGCTTGTTGTAAGTGTTTTTGTGAATCCAATTCAATTCAACAATCCTGAAGATTTAAAAAAGTACCCGCGAAACCTGGAAAAAGACCAAAAATTGCTTGAAACTGTAAGCTGTGATGTGGTTTTTGCGCCGACAGTTGACGAAATGTATCCGGAAGCTGTTACCACGAAATATGATTTTGGCAAACTGGAAACCGTGATGGAAGGCGCTTTTCGTAAAGGACACTTTAACGGTGTTGCCGTGGTTGTGAAAAAGCTTTTTGATATTGTACTTCCTGATAAGGC
>DATCTB010000234.1:0-5012 GCA_036568185.1 Bacteroidales bacterium
TTTACTCTCTGAACCCGAATTTCTCATTCTTGATGAGCCAACGAATCACCTGGATATTGATATGATTGATTGGCTTGAAAAATACCTGAGCCAATCGAACCTGACTTTATTGAT
This sequence comes from Bacteroidales bacterium, assembly GCA_036568185.1. Taxonomy (GTDB): domain Bacteria; phylum Bacteroidota; class Bacteroidia; order Bacteroidales; family F082; genus DATCTB01. Next base: position 115 of record DATCTB010000234.1, read on the forward strand.
GGTTACTCACGACCGCTATTTCCTCGATCGTGTTTGTGATCATATTCTCGAGATGAGCAACGGGCAATTATTTCACCATTTAGGCAATTATGAATTTTTTCTGTTAAAGAAATCTGAACGGGAAGAGGTTGCGAAAACTGAAACAGACAAAGCCCGGCAACTGATGAAAACCGAGCTGGAATGGCTGCGAAGGCAACCAAAAGCACGCACCCACAAATCAAAAGCGCGGATTGACAATTTCGATGTTATTAAAGAAAAAGCGACTGGCTTTAAGACGGAAAGTGAGCTGAAATTACAAGTGAAAACCAGCCGTCTGGGAGGTAAAATTTTGGAATTGGAAAATATTTCAAAGAATTACGGAAAATTTAAAATTGTAGATGATTTCAGTTATTTGTTTAAAAAAGGAGAACGAATTGGAATTGTTGGTAGAAATGGTTCTGGAAAAACCAGTTTTCTGAATGTGATTACTGGTTTGGAAAAGGCAAACAGCGGTAATATTGAAACCGGCGAAACCGTTGTTTTTGGATATTACCGGCAAAGTGGCGTAAACTTTCCTGCTGAAAAACGAGTGATTGACGTGGTGAAAGATATTGCCGAAGTGGTTAAAATGGGCGATGGTTCCTCTATTTCGGCTTCTCAGTTTTTAGATCATTTTATGTTTCCTCCTGAAACCCAGTATAAACCGGTTGGAAAGCTTAGCGGGGGAGAGTTGAGACGTTTAAATTTGCTCACTGTTTTGATAAAAAATCCCAACTTCCTCATACTTGATGAGCCCACCAATGACCTGGATTTGCTTGCTTTGAACAAACTGGAAGAGTTTCTTTCAAACTTTAGCGGTTGCCTGGTTTTGGTTTCGCACGATCGGTACTTTCTGGATAAATTAACTGATCATATTTTTGTTTTTGAAGGTGAAGGGAAGATTCGTGATTATTATGGTTCGTACAGCAATTACCGGCAAATATTGGCTCAGGAACACCAACAAAAAGGATCGGGAACAAAAGAAATAAGTCCAGAAAAGGGAAAAGTTGGGAAAAAGGAAAAACCAAAAACCAAACTTACCTACAACGAAATGCGTGAATACGAGCAGCTGGACAGGGAAATTCCAGTTTTGGAAAATGAAAAAGCTAGATTGGAACAAGAACTAAACCTGGTTGGCGGCGATTACGAAGCTTTAAACAGAATTTCAAAAAGTATTTCTGAGTTAATTGAACTGATTGATGAAAAAACACTTCGCTGGATGGAATTGGGAGAATGGCTGTAAATTGTTTGGTTGTTTGGCTGTATTGAATTATTTTTACACATATTAAAAACAAACATAATTTAAGTTTTATGAGTAAAAATATAGCCAAGCATTATCAGATGGTAAAGGAGCAATTTCCTGAATACCTTGAAGCCGTTGAAAGACTTGGTGAAATTGCAAAAGATCAGGGGCCTATTGATGAAAAACGTACGCAGTTGTTGCAACTTGCCGCTTCGATTGCAATTAAATCAGAAGGTGCTACTCACAGCCACACTAAGCGGGCACTTGAAGCTGGTGCCTCAAAGGCGGAAATACGCCATGTGGTTTTGCTATTGTCAAACACTATTGGTTTTCCTGCTGTTATGGCAGGTCTGACATGGGTAAATGATATTCTGGACGCTAAATAAATTTATGCTTTCAGCTTTTTATTTTCGTAGATAAGAACATCGATTTCTATATAATTGATTAATTTGCTGCCTCCTATTTTTACAAAAAACCTATTTTTGGCAAAATGAATTGAAAATATAGCAAACTAAAAGGGCTATTTTCAATATAATACTTCTACTAATAACACTACACTAACATGAAAGAAAGAGAATTTATCGACATTCATTGCCATTCGGTGATGACTCATTACAGGAATCCGGAAATAAAGAAATCAGCAGGTGAAGAGATTGAAAGTAAGGTGATTGGCTTTATTGATACTTTGTTTGGAAAAGAAACAATGAGGTCATACGTAACCCAATCAGACTTTGGAAAACTTGCCCATGGCAATGTTAAAGCTGTCATGATTTCTTTCTATCCGATTGAACGAAAGTGGTACCTTCCTAAAACCAATGCCCCTATTGTTAAAGACGCTTTAATTAGCTCTATTACAGGTTTTTCTAGACAAAACCTTGTGAAACTCATGAAAGAAAAGGAGGCCAATTATTTTGCCGATTTGGTGAACGAATACAAGTATTTACTCTCACAAGTTGATAAAAAATATTCCGGTAAAAAATTCAAAATCGCAACGAATTATACTGAATATGCTAAGAATGCACAATCGGGAGATACGGTTTCTGTAATCATCTCAATAGAGGGTGGGCATTCTTTGGGAAGCCTTTCAATTCCTGACTTAGACAAGAAACCAGAATTTGTAATGGTAGAGGATTATTACCAGAAATTCAGGAAAAACGTTTATAAATTAAAAAAATGGGGGCCAAATAGTGATGGCACGCACACGCCATTATATATTACACTTTCTCACCATTTTTGGAATATGCTTGCCGGACATTGCGAATCGTTGATGTTTATTTTTAATCAATCCATTGGTAAAGAAACGGGGTTGACTGATGCCGGAAGAGAAATGATTGAGGATCTCTTATCTGATGAAAATGAGGAAGGTGTACCAAACAAAAGCCGGAGGGTTTTAATTGATGTTAAACACATGAGCCCTTTGGCCCGTAAGCAATTTTATCTTTTTTTAGCAAAAAGAAAGAAAAACACTGGTTTGAATATTCCCATTATTTGCTCGCATGCTTCCATTGGCGATGCGCCTGAATTAAATTGTTTTATAAAGGGGACGGAAGAGGAAAAAAAATTCAAAACGCCTAATAATTATTTCAACACTACTACTTTAAGCCTGAATGATGAGGATATAAAGGAAATAGTGGATTCTGACGGGTTAATAGGAATAATATTGCATGAAAAGCGAATTGCAGGCAAAAATGCCTTGAAAAAAGAACCTTACAAGGTAAATCAAAAACGAAAAATCATGGACGAACTGCAAAATGAAATTGAGAGGCTGCAGTTCGAATTGCAAAATACCCAGGACTTAAAAAGAAAAAACCAGTTGGTAGGACAAATATCAAGAAATAATTCCAAGCGACTGCTCAGAATGAAGGAAATCATGGAGGCTTACATTTGTATGATTATGGCCAATATTTACCGCATTGTTGAAGTGTCGGGCGAAAAAGGGTGGGATCATGTTTGTCTTGGATCTGATTTTGATGGCACCATCAATAAATTAGATTTTCTCGGTACCAGCGAAAAATTGCCTATGCTTACTGAAATGATGCTGGCATTCATGAATAACCCCCAGGACTTGGATAAATTTAATAAAAAATGGACCAAGAAATATCTGAAAACACTTCATTTTGGTGCAAAACCTGAGATACTAATTGATAAATTCAGCAATAAAAATGTTGATGCTTTTTTGAAAAAATATTTTACTGAAGATTACCTGGTGAAAGGAGTAAACCCAGTTTAAATTATTTCTGATTATTCATTACCTGAAGTGAAAGCGGGGTTGGCAATTATTGAGAACTGTTCATTTCGCCAAAAATCTGAATTAACCAGTGCTTGAAAAGGAATATCACCAATAAGATAACTTCTTTCTTTTCCGACAAAGCTTTCGTGAATTTCAGAAAATAAATCCAGGTCAATTTTTTCATTTTTACTAAAACTGATGTAAACCGTAATATTTTGCTCGTTTTTCAATTGAACAGACTGGTTTCTCTGCGATTTCTTGTAGGCATATTTATAATCATATTTCAAAGCAGAAATATCGCTCAGCACCGCTGATGACGTGGGGTATCGACCGGCTCCCTTGCCAAAAAGAAACTGTTCGTCTGCCAGGGTACTTCCAATTAAAACCCCGTTATATTCGTTGTGGACTGTTGAAAGAACTGTGTTTTTATTCACAAAAGTTGGCAACACATAAGCTGTTAAAGTGTTGTCAGAATTCCACTTTGTGGTGGCAACCAATTTAATAGTTTTTCTTTTTTCCAATGCATATTGAAAATCGAAAGAATCTATGCTCACTATGCCTTTCCTGATGATTTGTGAATAATCAATCAGCAAACCAAAGGCATGAAAAAGGATGATGGAAAGTTTGTAAGCCGCATCAATTCCTTCCACATCCAGGCTTGGGTCTGTTTCAGCAAAGCCAAGTTCCTGGGCTTTTTTCAGCGATTCAAGGTATGGAATTTTCTTGCCTGCCATTTCGCTCAGAATGAAATTGGTTGAGCCATTTACGATGCCTGAAACGGAAGTAAGCAAGTCATTGTCAAAGTACTCTTCCAGATTCCTGATAATAGGGACGCTGCCGCAAACAGCCGCTTCGTACAAGAAAGAAACCTTGTTTTTTCTTTGTAAATCAAGCAACTCCGCCATATTTTCGGCTATCATTTTCTTGTTGGCGCTTACTACTGATTTTCCGCTGTTCATTGCTTTGCGGGTAATGTCCATGGCAGCAGCGGCATCATTGATTAATTCCACTACAACATCGATAGTTTTATCATTTAAAATATCATCAGCATCTGTTGTAAACAGTTCCGCCGGGGCATTCCTGTCTTTTTCAGGATGTTTAATACATATTTTTTTAATTGTAGCATGAAGCTGAGGTTTCTGTTCAAGCACCTTGTATATTCCTTCTCCTACCACACCGAAACCAAAAAGCCCGATGTTCAACTGGTTGTAATAGCTCATCTTTTTTTTGAAGTTAATTAGTCACTGGATTATTAGTCATTAGGTAATTAGTAATTAGATAATTAGTCATTAGGTTGTCTTTCATTGACATTCGATTGACATTCGATTGTCATTCAGTAGTCATTCATCGTAATTCGTCAATCCTAATTAGTATTTATTTTGAATCCGCAATCCAAAATCCGCAATC
>DATCTB010000235.1:0-8050 GCA_036568185.1 Bacteroidales bacterium
TTGAAAATTTAAAAATGAGACAATTTGAAGAAAAAGTAACTCATTCCATCGGATACCCTGAAGAATTTGTTCCATGTTCATCTACACTGATAATTTCAGTAACAATATAATTGCTGGAACCGCGCCAGGGTATGGCATTAAAGTACTCTTTATACCGTAGTTCAACAAACTTCCCGCTGCTCAGTTCAAGAATGTGAGCGATACTGTCGTTAGCAATGCTGAAATCGAATTCGTTGCTTTGTATAGCGCCGGGAGTAGGCGTTTTAAAACCAACCTGTATGAGCCGCCCTTCCCAGGTTTTAAACAAATAGCCTTTGTGAACTACAAAGTTGAGGTTGCCGGCTTTCACGCCTTCGCCAAAAACATAATAATACCGCCACCAAATCCAACCCGAGAGGAAAATGATGATAAAAACGACAACAATTACCAGGAACTTTTTCATGTTTGATTGAATTAATTGTCAAATATACTCATTCAAGCAGAAAACTATTAGTTTACCAATCAGAATTTTTTTCCAAATAAACTTTTTAACCTTTATATACCACACTCCCAATCACTGTTTCATCCTTTTCTCGTTTTCAAATTTCATTCAATAATTCTTATTTTCACCCATTCACTTCTTCAGCTGTCACCTTTTCACCCATTCACCCTTTCTCTTTTTCTCCCACCCACCTTTTTTGCCTTGGTTTATGAACACAAATCTGGTTATTAAAAAAAATTAAAAAACTGATTTTGCAACGTATTTTTTCTATACTATTGCAAGCTTTTTTGAAAAGAAGTAAATATTAGTATAAAACATTGTATATCAAATTTATATGACAGGTTTCATTTAAATATTTTTATTAAAACTGGAAATGATACACAAAAAAATGTATGTTTCAAAATCAACCGCGGACATGGATGATTTTGAAGAACCTCCACAGCCGAATGGACTCAACCATTCTCCAATCATTTCAACTGTAGCCGGCAAACCGGTTTTAACCCACACTATTTCTGAAAAACCGCTTCAATTCAAGGAAAAATATTTTCCTGGAGTTTCCATTTCTGAATGGAACGACTGGAAGTGGCAGGTAAGCAACAGTTTCAAATCTTTTGGCGATTTGCGGCGAGTAATGAATTTGTCAAAAGAAGAAATTGGGTTTGAAGAACAGGCTTTGAATTTACCTGTTCGTATCACACCATATTATGCAAGCCTGCTCAACCCTGACGATTCGATGCAGCCTTTACGTCGAACGATGATTCCCGTTGTAAATGAACTAAATATTACCAGGGGTGAAGAATCTGACCCACTTGGCGAAGAAGGCGATAGCCCGGTGCCGCTTATTGTTCACCGCTATCCCGACAGGGCATTGTTCCTGGTGACTGATTTTTGTTCCGCATATTGCCGCTATTGCACTCGCTCGCACATGGTTTCGAAAAAGAAGCAAGCCGGCTCAAAGCTGATTGATGATGCCATTGCCTATATTGCCAATCACCCTGAAATCAGGGATGTCATTATCTCGGGAGGCGACCCGCTTACACAGAGCGACGACAGGCTGGAATATATTCTTTCAAATCTTCGGGCTATTCCACACCTGGAAATTATCAGGATTGGAACTAAAATCCCAGCTGTTTTGCCAATGAGGATAACTCAAAAATTGGTTAGTATCCTTAAAAAATACCATCCTTTGCTGATGAGTTTGCATTTTACCCATCCTGATGAAATGACCCCTGAAACTATGGAAGCCTGTACCAGGCTTGCCGATGCAGGTATTCCACTTGGCAGCCAAACGGTTTTGCTGAAAGGAATAAACGACACAGCCGAAGTATATAAGAAATTGACACATGAACTGCTGAAGGCAAGGGTCAGACCTTACTACCTCTACCAATGCGACCCAATTCCAGGTTCTGCTCATTTCCGCACCAAAGTAGAAACCGGGCTTGAACTGATAAGGAATTTAAGGGGTTTTACTTCCGGCTATGCCATTCCGCATTATGTAATTGATGCACCGGGTGGTGGCGGAAAAATACCTATCTTGCCCGAATATGTTACGGGTAGAAATGAGAACGGTTTATTGTTACGAAACTTTGAAGGAAAACAATATATTTATCCTGATCATTTGGAAGATTCGGCAGGGTATTCAAACAAAAACCTAAACCACGATGCGTACTAAATGTATTGTGGTTAATCCTTTTTTTTAAAGAAATAATATGTTCCGAATTCGCAGGATATTGAGCGACCGTTCAGAAGTTGACCGGAACGCAATAAAACAAACCAGGGAAATTATCGAAAGCCAGTTTGCAGATATTTCTGCTGACAAGCTTGACCTTATCCCGCATCAGTTGCGCGATTCTCTTCGTTTCAAGTTACAAACCTCCTTATTTGTGGCCGAAAGCAGTTCCGGCGCTGTGCAGGGTTTTGCTTTGCTGATGTATGCACCCGATTTGCATTTTGCATTCCTTGATTTTATTGCCTCAAAAAAGTCAAGCACATCAGGCGGTATCGGCGGTGCACTCTACCAACGAATCAGGGAAGAGAGCAAGCACCTGGGCGTTGAAGGTCTTTTTTTTGATTGCCTTCCCGACGACCCAGCTTTATGCAAAGACCAGGCAACACTGCAACAAAACAAGGCAAGGCTGAAGTTTTATGAACGTTTCGGGGTTTATCCCTTAATCAATACTTTGTATGAAACTCCTGTGAAACCGGGCGATGATTGCCCTCCTTATTTGTGTTGCGATTTTTTAGGAAAGCCGGGAACAGCCACTAAAGCTTTTATGCAAAATGTGATAAAAGCAATTCTTGAAAGAAAATATGGCGATTATTGCCCGCCTGAATACGTTGAAAAAGTTGTTAATTCGGTGACGGATGATCCGGTGAAATTGAGAAAGCCGGTGTATGTGATTCCTTCCGGCAAGAAAAAAATTGGGCATGAATCTTTGAATTCAAAAGACAATATTTTCCTTGTTGTAAACGACAGGCATTCCATTCACCATATTCAGGAACGTGGTTATGTTGAGGCTCCCGTTAGGATTGATTCAATATTAAAAGAAATTGAACCTACCGGGATGTTTGACATAACGCCACCAAAAGCATTTCCTGACAAATATGTATCCGATGTGCACGACAAGGGTTATTTGAAATACTTTAAACGGGTTTGCGAATCCCTGAAAGAAGGGAAATCAATTTATCCCTACGTTTTCCCAATCAGGAATGCTTCGCGCCCGCCGGTTGACGATTCTGTATTGGCTGGTTATTATTGCATCGATACATTCACACCTTTAAACAAAAACGCATACCTCGCTGCCAGGCGGGCCGTTGACTGTGCGCTTACCTGCGCCGACAGTTTGCTTGATGGTTACAAAGCTGCCTATGCCTTGGTTAGGCCTCCGGGCCACCATGCCGAAACCCGGGTTTTTGGTGGATTTTGCTACTTCAATACCAACGCTATTGCTGCCAACTACCTTACCCGTTTTGGTAAAGTAGCCATTCTTGATATTGACTACCATCATGGAAATGGGCAGCAAGAGATTTTTTATGAAAGGGAAGATGTGCTCACAGTTTCCATTCACGGGCATCCTTCGTTTGCTTATCCTTATTTTAGTGGGTACAGCGATGAAAAAGGTTCGGGTTCAGGATTGGGAAAAAACATCAATTTTCCATTGAAAGAAAAAATAAATGGTGAGGAATACAGAAAAACGCTTGAACAGGCTTTGAAGAAAATTAAACAGTTCTCGCCTGATTTTTTGGTGCTTGCACTTGGCCTTGACACGTCAAAAAATGACCCGACGGGTACCTGGAGTTTATTAGCCAACGATTTTAAGGAAAATGGCAAAATGATTGGCCAGTTTGGATTGCCTGTATTGGTGGTTCAGGAAGGTGGATACAGAAACCGCGTTTTAGGAATTAATGCAAAAAATTTCTTCACTGGATTATATTCAGAAATAAATAAAAAATGAAAATTGGGTTCACATTCGACCTCAGGTCAGAATACCTTAAAATGGGTTTTTCAGAAGAAGAAACAGCTGAATTTGACCGCGAAAGTACTATCGAAGCTATTGAAAAAACACTTCAAGATTTAAACTTTGAAGTTGACCGTATTGGCCATGTAAAGCAATTGGTTGAGCGCCTCCACAAAGGCGACAGATGGGATTTGGTGTTCAATATTTGCGAGGGAATGTACGGCATTGCCCGCGAAGCCCAGGTTCCGGCTTTGCTGGATGCGTACAATATTCCCTATGTTTTCTCTTCGCCGCTCGTCCTTGCCCTCACGCTTGATAAAGGAATGACCAAAAGGGTAATTCGGGATGCAGGGATAGCCACACCTGATTTTTTTGTGGTAACAAAACCTGGAGATATCAGCAAAGTAGTTTTGCCTTTTCCATTGTTTGCAAAGCCTGTTGCTGAAGGGACCGGAAAAGGGATTGATTCAAAATCGATTGTAAAAAATGCAGCAGAGCTGAAATCAACTTGCCTCAATTTGCTGGCAACTTTCAAACAGCCGGTGATTGTTGAAACTTACATGAGCGGCAGGGAATTTACAGTTGGTGTGGTTGGAAGCGGTGAAAATGCACGTTCCACAGGAGGAATGGAAATTGTGTTGAGGGAAAATGCCGAACAAGGAGTCTATTCCTATACCAACAAAGAAGAATGTGAGCAATACACCGATTATGTTGCCACTGCCGGCGAGGACAAAGTTAAATGTGAGCAATTGGCGCTGGAAGCTTTCCGGGTGCTGGGCTGCGAGGACGGTGGCAGGGTTGACATCCGCTATGATGCTGCCGGAAACCCGAATTTTTTGGAAATAAACCCACTCCCTGGTTTGCATCCTGAGCATTCTGATTTGCCCATTTTGTCTGCCTTGAATGGCATTTCTTACCCTGAACTGATGAAAATGATTATGGATTCAGCAGTTTTAAAAGTGAAGAAAAAATAAATAATTGGTGCAATTTGGAGATTTTGTGTTTTGGTGGCAAAAATAAAAGCCACGAAAACACCAAGACACTGAAGGCTACCAAAAAAAAGCCTAAATAATTGACTTTGTAAGAAATGAAAAAAGTAGCCGTCCTAATCAATGCCATATCAGCCAATCCCACACCGGATGAGCTAGATGTATTGATGCAGGCGGAAGCTATTGAAGCCGAGTTGCACACTTTGGATTATCAATCTGAGAGAATTTTCCTTGGGCTGGATATGCAAAGTGTTGCTGACAAATTAAGAAAAGATGCTCCACATTTCGTTGTCAACCTGGTTGAAAGCGTTGATAATTCTGGAAAACTGCTTTATTTTGCTCCTGCTTTTCTCGAACATTTGCAATTGCCTTTCACAGGAAGTGGCTCAGAAGCCATGTTTATTACCACCAACAAAATGCTGGCGAAAAGCCTGATGATTCAAAATGGCTTGCCAACGCCTGAGTGGATTTCAAGTGATTTTTCAGCAAAGCTGAACCCTTCAAAAACCTATATTGCCAAACCAGTTTGGGAAGAAGCTTCGGTGGGGATTTCTGATGAAAATATCGTACAAGGTGATGCAGTTTCGGTGAATAATTTCCTGAAAAAACATGGTGACAAGCCTTATTTCTTTGAAGAATTTATTGAAGGCAGGGAGTTTAATATTTCCATTTTAGGGGGAAAAACGGGCCCGGAAGTATTGCCAATGGCTGAAATTCTTTTTGAAAAATATCCGGAAGGAAAACCGAAAATAGTTGGTTATGAAGCCAAATGGGACGAGAATTCATTTGAATACAGCCACACTCCGCGCAGTTTTGGAGTTGAAGAAACAAACCCGGAATTAGCAGCCAAACTGAAAAAAATTTGCACCGAAAGCTGGAAATTATTCAACCTGAAAGGTTATGTGCGCATTGACTTCAGGGTGGATAAATATAATGAACCACAAATTTTAGAAATCAATGCTAACCCTTGTCTTTCGCCCGATGCTGGTTTTTATGCAGCAAGCCAAAGGGCAGGTTATTCATTTAAACAATTAGTTGAACGTATTATTGAAGATGTATGGAAATGAACAAAATTAGCTTCAGGACTGAAGTTCAGGTTGAAGATTTTAGAACAGTTAGAGAAATTGTAACTACAACCGGATTTTTTCACAGTGAAGAAATTGAAATCGCAGTTGAATTGGCAGAAGAACGATACAACAAAGGCGAAGCCAGCGGTTATGAATTTATTTTCCTGGAACTGGAAGGTAAAACTGTCGCCTATTCTTGCTACGGCTTAATTCCACTTACCAAAAGCAGCTACGACCTGTATTGGATTGCCACCCATGCCGACTATCGCAACAAAGGCTTGGGTAAAATTCTGCTGCAAAAAACCGAAGATGATATTAAAGCCCGGAAAGGGACTGCTGTTTACGCCGAAACTTCCTCGCGTGATTTATACATTTCAACCCGTCAGTTTTATCTAAAAAATGGCTACACACTCAAAGCCCAGTTTGAAGATTATTACGATAAAGGGGACGATTTGGTTTACTTTGTGAAGAAAGTTTCGAGTACTTAGAGTGCCTATAGTACTTAAAGTTAGAAGATAGAAGCCAAGCAATTTTTATCATATTTAAAAAAATAATGAACACAGATTAACGATTTAAGATTTTTGAATTCGAATTTAGCGCAAAAGCCTCAGAGAGGCGAAATATGGGTAGAAAACAAAGAAAGAAAATCGAGAGTTCCAGAGGAGCGAATCCTGAAAACCATTTTAGGTACCTGATTCTTTTTTTGGATTTATATTATTAGATGATGATTGACATTGCGTGATTCGTAAACCGTAATTCGTAACTTTAAGTACTCGAAACTTTAGGCACTCGTAACTTTAAGTACTTTCACTACTTTTGCCAAATGAATGAAGGAACAAAACGCAGCAATATTCAAATTGGCTCACATGTAAAAATTGTGCTTAAAAAAGACCAGGGCAGCGGCCACCTGACTGAAGGCGTGGTTAAAGCAATCCTGACCAGCTCTGCCAACCACAACCGTGGAATCAAAGTCAGGTTGGAAAGTGGGCAGATTGGTCGCGTGAAAGAAATTATCGGGTAATAAAAAACACAATGGAAAACGAAGCCAAATCACCCGGACAGCGGAAAGTTAACCCAAAAACAAAAGCCAGTATTTCGGTTACTGAAAATACTGAGCTAATGAAATTTCTGATTGTACAGCTACCGCAAAAGAGCCGCAACAATATTAAATCGCTGTTGGCTAACAAGCAGGTTTTTGTTGATGGCACTGCAATCAAGCAGTTCAACCATCCACTGGTTCCCGGCCAGGAAGTTGAAATCAGGTGGAACCGCATTCCCGAAGAAAAGAAATACCGGGGCATTACCATCGTTTTTGAAGACAATGACCTGATAGTCATTGACAAACATGCCGGCATGCTCAGCATCGCCACCGACAACAAGCTGGAAGAAACGGCTTACAATATGCTGAGCAAGCACGTGAAAAGCCAGGGAAACACCAACAAAATTTTTGTTGTCCACCGCCTCGACCGCGAAACTTCAGGCTTGATGATGTTTGCAAAAAGTGAACAGGTACAACAAACACTTCAAAAAAACTGGAGCGATATTGTTACCGAACGCTCTTATATCGCCATAGTTGAAGGCGCTCCTGAAAAGACGGAAGGAACTATCACCTCCTATCTTCGCGAAAGCAAAGCGTTAATTGTTTATTCGAGCCAAAACCCAAAAGACGGAACCAAAGCAGTAACTAATTACCAGGTTATGCGCGTGAATAAAGATTTTGCCATGCTGAAAGTAAGCCTTGAAACAGGCAAGAAAAACCAGGTGCGTGTGCATATGCAGGACATTGGCCACCCGGTAATTGGCGATAAAAAATATGGCTCCCGAATCAGCCCAATCGGGAGGCTGGGGCTTCATGCCTGGATACTTGCTTTCAAGCATCCCGTCAACGGTGAACTTTTAAGGTTTGAAACAGCCATTCCGAGGAAGTTTTTGAGGTTGTTTTAGGAGTTACGATTGATGCTTGACAAATTACGTTTGAGAGGCCAAAATAACTTAACTTAGAGCTGATTTAAAGTGCCGATATACTTAACTTTCAAACTATCTTTTTCTATTGAA
>DATCTB010000236.1:0-3396 GCA_036568185.1 Bacteroidales bacterium
TAAAAAAAATTATGGCTACACAAAGAGGAACAATAGACATTAAAACCGAAAACATTTTTCCGATAATCAAGAAATTCCTGTATTCAGACCATGAAATTTTCTTGAGGGAAATTGTTTCCAATGCCGTTGATGCTACTCAAAAATTGAAAACACTTGCTTCTGTTGGCAAGTTTAAAGAAGAGCTTGGCGATATTGCAATCAAAATAGAAATAGATAAGAAAAAAGGCACACTCACAGTGCGCGACCGTGGAATTGGCATGACCGCCGAGGAGGTTGAAAAATACATCAACCAGATTGCTTTTTCGAGTGCTGAGGAATTTGTAAAGAAATTCAAAACCAAAACTGAATCTGAGCAAAACGCCATTATTGGGCACTTTGGGCTCGGTTTTTATTCATCGTTTATGGTTTCGGAAAAAGTTGAACTGAAAACAAAAACATATAAAAAAGGCGGAGCAACAAAAGCAGTCCGCTGGGAATGTGACGGCAGCCCTGAATACACGATGGAAGAGATTGACAAAACCGACCGTGGAACCGAGGTTATTCTGCACATTGATAAAGAAAATAAAGAGTTTTTGGAAGAACACCGCATTAACCAATTGCTTGAAAAATATTGTAAATTCTTGCCAGTCCCAATTGAGTTTGGAACCGAAACCAAACATGAACCCATTGAAGGTGAAACAGATAAAGACGGCAAGCCAAAAACAAAAGAAGTTAAGCTGCCAAAAGTTATTAATAATACCAACCCGCTGTGGAAGGTAAAACCAAGTGATGCAACAGATGAGGACTACAATAAATTTTACAGGGAACTTTACCCCTTCTCATTTGAAGACCCGCTTTTCCACATTCATTTGAATGTTGATTATCCATTTAACCTAACGGGAATTTTATATTTCCCAAAAGTGAAAAAGGATTATGAATTGCAGCGAAACAAAATTCAGTTGTATAGCAACCAGGTTTTTGTAACCGACTCGGTTGAAGGTATTGTTCCTGAGTTTCTTACTTTGCTTCACGGCGTGATTGATTCACCTGATATCCCGCTTAATGTAAGCCGCTCGTACCTGCAAAGCGACCAGAATGTGAAGAAAATTTCGAGTTATATTACCAGAAAAGTTGCTGATAAATTAGCCGATATTTTCAAAGCTGACCGTAAAGTTTTTGAAGAAAAATGGGACGACATCAAAATTTTCATTGAATACGGAATGATTTCTGAACCTAAATTCTATGAAAAAGCCGAAAAATTCGCTTTGCTGAAAAATACCGAAGGAAAGTATTTTACACTTGAGGAATACAAAGCCCACATTGAAAAAACGCAGAAAGACAAGGATGGAACGCTGGTTTATCTATATGCAAAAGATGCCGACGAGCAATTTAGTTATATCGAAAGTGCGAAAGAGCGTGGTTATGATGTCTTGCTTATGGATGGCGCACTCGACAATCACTTTATTCAAACTCTGGAGCAGAAACTGGAAAAATCGCATTTCGCCAGGGTTGACTCTGACACCATTGATAAACTGATTAAAAAAGAAGATGAAGCGCCTTCAAAACTGGATGACAAGCAAAAAGAAGCTTTGAAAGCAGTGATTGAAAGGAATGTTGAAAAGAAACAGTTTGATGTGGTTTTTGAAAACCTGAGCGAAACTGATTTGCCACTGACTATCACGCAAAACGAATTCATGCGCCGGATGAAAGACATGGAAGCCATGGGTGGTGGAGGCATGATGATGGGGCTTGGCAATTTGCCCGATTCTTACAGCCTGGTTGTAAATACCAACAATGCATTGATTGGCAAAGTGTTGGAAGAAGCTGATGAGAAAAAACAAGATGCTTTGGTAAAACAACTTTACGATTTAGCCCGCCTTTCGAAAAACTTATTGAAAGGAAAAGAACTGAGCGATTTTGTGAAACGAAGCGTGAGCATTATTAGCTAAGTATAAAAATAATAGCATTGAAAAGCCTTGCATTTTGCAGGGCTTTTTTAATTCTCCTCAGCTATTCTTTTCATATTTTCGAGTGTTTTGTAAGGCCCATCCACCAGGAAGGCATTCACAAGCCAATCAGGAATGCCACCGCCCGGGTCGGCAAGGTATTGGTAAACAACCGCAGTTTTTCCATCTTTTTGGGGTGTAAACTGCCAAAAACCACCTGATTCTGGCATTCTGACAACACCTTCTTTTTCGGGAACTTTTCCTGTTACAGCTGCTATTTCAATTTTAACCGAACCATTTTCATGGTTCCTGTTTACTTTATTTAAAGTTACTATATCCCTGTTCTCAAAGGGCCAGGGAACATCAACTTCAGAATAAATATAAAACTCATTGCTATTAACTTTTTCAATAATTTCAGCCACCTCCATCTTGTCAATCCAATCAACATAAGTTTCTGCATCAAGCACCATAGCAACTAAAAATTCTG
This sequence comes from Bacteroidales bacterium, assembly GCA_036568185.1. GTDB lineage: Bacteria > Bacteroidota > Bacteroidia > Bacteroidales > F082 > DATCTB01. Next base: position 2,413 of record DATCTB010000236.1, read on the forward strand.
TATTTGTACGGATAGTAGCCGTGGCTTTAAACTCTTTTATTTTCAATCCACCAACTTCGCGTGTAAACACGGAAATGCCATCTTTTTCCTTTTCCAATTTCCAATCTGTTTCCTGCGCAACACCATTAATTTGAATTGCACTTAAAATGGCAATAATGCCTAAAATTTTCCCAATCATTTTTATTTTGGTTTTTAATAAATTAATCAACTTTTACTTTTTCAAACTTATCCAGGCTTTCTGCAGTGGCTTTCCTTCCAATTTCAATCATTTCCGAAGCTTTATAAAAATCATAAGTTTCACAAGCTTCACTTGAAATATTTACTAAAATATCAGGAGGGTACAATTCGAGGGTAAGTTGCGAAATTTGTGATAACATAAGGCTGGACGAATTAGTAATTAATTCAAAAAAGCTAAAGGATTCATCATTATTTTCAGGCGAATTCTTCAAAATATTTTTTCGAAACATCTCCAGGTATTTGTTGTAGCTTTCATTAATCAATGACTGCTTTTTTTTGTTATTCTTTTTATTAAACGGTAACCGTGAATTGAGGTTTACAGCTACGAGCAAATCATTTTCCTGCCTTTTTACATATTGAACAGGGATTGGTGCTAAAAGCCCGCCATCTACAAGAATCTTTTCGCTTGATTTTACAGGAGTAACAACTGGCGGAATAGATACCGATGCGCGCATTGCTTCAAACAAGCTGCCTTTGTCGAATACAATGGTTTCCTTCTTTTTCAAATCTGTTGCAAGTGCTGTGAAAGGAATTGGGAGCCCCTCAATTTGAATATCAGGAAGTATCTTTTTTATTTCTTTGAAAACCTTGTCAGCTTTAACAAAGCCTTGTTTGCTCAACGTAAAATCCATCAAGCTAAAAACGTCCATTTTGTGAAGCGAGCACATCCATTCAGTGAATTCATCCAGTTTTCCGGCAGCATACACCCCACCAATAACTGCACCCATTGAAGTGCCCGAAATAGAA
>DATCTB010000237.1:0-4636 GCA_036568185.1 Bacteroidales bacterium
GGTTCTCCGCCATTCATTTTAATTAAATCCATGGTCGACATTGCCAGCCCGGCACCATTCACCATACAGCCAACATTTCCATCCAGTTTCACATAATTCAAATCAAAACGTGAAGCTTCCACCTCAATAGGATCTTCTTCATTCAAATCACGCATGGTTGCTATATCTTTGTGCCTGAACAAGGAATTATTATCAATCGAAACCTTTGCATCAGCCGCATAAACCCTTCCGTCAGCAGCTTTGATAACCGGGTTTATTTCAAACAAGCTGGCATCCGAAGCAACATAAGCGTTGTACAATACAGCCGAGAATTTCAGCATTTCCTTAAATGCCGTACCGCTCAATCCCAGGTTGAAAGCTATCCTCCTCGATTGAAAACCTGTGAGTCCAACTTTTGGATCGATCAATTCATTAAACATTAACTCGGGGGTTTCTTCAGCTACTTCTTCAATATTCATTCCGCCGCGGGGCGAATAAATAATCATATTCTGGCCTTTGTCGCGGTTAAGCAATACCGACATATAATATTCCTCCACTTTTTCAGGGCCGGGATAGTAAATATTTTGCTCAATCAGAACCTGCCTTACCAGTTTGCCTTCTTTTTTGGTTTGTGGCGTAACCAGCATCATTCCAATAATTTCGTCGGCATATTGCCTGACTTCATCAAGCGATTTTGCAATCTTCACACCACCGCCTTTTCCACGCCCACCAGCATGAATTTGTGCTTTAACGGCCCATTTGTCCGAGCCTGTTTTCTTCTGTATTTCTTTCGCAGCCTCAACTGCTAATTCCGGCGATGTGGCAACTATTCCGAATGGTACCGAAACGCCATATTCCTGCAAAATTGCTTTGCCCTGAAATTCATGTAAATTCATAAAAAGTATTTGTTATGGAAAAATATTAGGTGTTCAAAAGTAAAACTTTTCTGCTGAAATGTGTTTTTTTAACAGAGAATAATTGAATTAAAAGCAATGCGTGAAGATTTTTATTTCCCGTCAGGAAATTTTTCAGGTTTGGAAAAAGCAGGATTTGTGAGGAATTCATCGTCTTTGAGGGTTTTGATGAAGTTCAACAAATCGATTTTTTCAGTTGGCGTTAGTTGTATCCCTCCATTACTTACGTGGTGCATTAATGGGTTGATGTAAGGCGACCATTTTATTTCATGCGAATAAAAATCGATAACCTGCTCAAGGGTTTCAAATCTCCCGTCGTGCATATATGGCCCCTGGACCTCGATATTTCTTAAAGTTGTTGCCTTGTACGCACCATGGTCAGTGGCATCGCCGGTAATGGCAAAGCGATCAGAAAAGTCGGTAAACACTGTGTCTTTTCCATTGTTGTAAAACAAATTGGTTGTAAACATCGGGTTCCCGCCACCACCGTGGCAATGAAAGCAATCGGCTCCCTCTTCTGTTGTAAATAGTACGTAACCACTCAATTCAGATTGGGAAAGTTGCACTTCACCACGCAAATATCTATCAAATTTGGAATTGGCCGAAATCAGGGTCCGTACGAATTGGGCAATTGCTTTTTCAATATTTTTAAAAGTAATAGTTTCGCTGTTGAAGGCTTTTTTAAAAAGTTCCGGATAACCGGGAATGGATTGAATCATTTGCTTTGTTTTCACCGTGTCACCATGAATTTCGTTTTCAGCAACTACTGCCAAGCGAACAAAATCTTCAATATTTCGAAGCTCTTCATCTTCATTTTCGGGATAAATAGAACCATTCCAACCATATCCATTCGTATTCCAAACCAGGTTTACCAAAGGCAGCATCACATGATGCGTTCTGATTCCTGTTATTCCGTGAGGAAACCCGCCTTGAAATTGGGGATGATCCACGCCCGCTTCAAATGAACGTTCCTGCCGGTGGCAAGTTGCACATGACATTAATGAATCGGGATGGCTGCGCCCTGACAACCTTCCGTCGTAAAACAAATAACGCCCCAACTCAATTCCTTCCACTGTCATTGGGTTGTCGGCAGGGATATTCATTTTTGTTGGAAACCCAAAAGGTATCTCAATATTATAAGGTGTGGCCTGGAAAACTTCTTGTGTCGGATTGTCTTTTTTGCAAGAAGTAAAGAAAAATACAAATACAATCGAAATCAGGACGAAAACTGAAACACGCATTATATAAGATATTTTAACCCATTTAATCATCAGCAAAAACCTTAATCTTCCCCAATTCTGTAAATTACAAACACATTATGTCCATTTTCCTTAGCGGCTTGCATGGCCGCCTGGTTTTGCATAATATGGCTGCCCCAATAATTGAAATCAAATGTATTCGGGTTTTCAAACCATTCTTCTGCATTCATTATTATATTAAACATCAATGTGTCACCAGCGGCAATGGAAAACCCTGAACCTGGCAGGCTGACCCTGAAATAATTCTGAACAAACCCGGTTATTTCCTGGCTTGCAGTGTCCACTATTTGTCCAATTCCCAAATGAAAGTTAAAAGGTAATATTTCATTTTGCGGGTTTTTCCATTTTCCGTTTAACTTCATATAATGGTAGCCTCCGCCCAGCACTTCGGGCCAAAACATGTTTGATTCAGGCGGGTTGACAAACATCAGCGATTGGTTTTTCTCTTCAGAAATTCCGAAAATGAAACTGATGCTGTCATAAATGCCTGCAGGCACTTCGTCCTGAAAAGCATATTCCCTTGTTTCGGGCAAATCAGTATCTACATAATGGATATCTTCCCATGCATCAAGAAGGATGCTGCTCCCATCATTTTTATACAATACAACATCCGAAATAAAATATTGAATTTCGTTTACCATATAATGGTTTCCGGCTGCATTTGTATAGTTAAGTGTATCAAAATCAATGTTCGAACCGTTTATTTTATGATCAAAATAAAAACTGATTCTACCTGAATTCACTGTCTCCGGATCTTCCTTCTTTTTGCAGGAAAAAAAAGAAACCAACATCAGGAAAATAATAAAATTCTTTGGGAGGTGCATGTGTTTGTTGTTAAGTAAAAACTCTCTAATTAAACAAAAAGCAAGCCGAAAAAGAATCATGAAAGTTAAAATTCTGAAAAAGAAAGGGAAAATCTATAAATACCTAAACACTTTAGAAGTCAGTCTAACCGAATTTACTAATTTTTAGAAGCGCCTCTTTTTGAAGTATTTCGAAAGAGTCGTTTTCGCAGAGTAAAATTCCCTCTTCCTTAAACCCTTTCAGTGCCCTGATTACGCTTTCTTTCCGCATGGCCGACATATCGGCTATGTCTTGCCTTGATAAAGTTGTCTGGAATTTATCGGAATTGTAAACATCATCTGCAAGATAAATTAGAGTTTCGGCCAAGCGCCCATTCATGTGCTTGTGCACAAGTGTTTTGAATTTATTATAAAAACTGATATGTGTATTATTCAAATAGCCAATCATTTCAACCGCAAACGATGAATTTTGCATCAACAATTCTTTAAATATATTAACATCTAAAAAACAAGCGGTTGTATCTTCAATTGCCGTAGCCGAAAAGTGGTGTTTATAGTCAGTATTAAAACCGGGGCCACCCAAAATCTGGGTAGGTTTTAAAATTGTAAGTATGATGTTGTTATCATTTTCGTGCTCGAGATAAATTTTAACCAGGCCGCTTGTAATACAAACAATGTGCGTAAGTGGCGCACCTTGCTTAAAAATGGTTTCTCCAGCATTAAAATCCACTTCAAAACGTAACGAATCAACATACTCCAACTGTTCCTGAGTAAGGTATTTAAAAATACTTATTTTTAGATTGCAACTCAGACAATGTTTTTCCAATTTGAATTCACGCATGAATCAAGTTTTACAAAAATTTATACAAAGCTATTTGTCAGACTATTGTCTTTTTTCTGTATATTAGACGACGTCAATCGCATACATTTTAAGTTGACAAATATCCGATAAATATTGATATATGTCAACTTTATCTTGATTTTTATCAACCAAAAGTATAAACAATATCAACATAAAAAAAAGCGTCTTCAAGCTATTCTGACTAAATTTGCAATCAGAATTAACATTAACACCAAAAAAAAATATCATGAAAAGAAATTATGTAAGTATTTTACTCGTATCAGGATTATTCCTGATTGGAATGTTAGCTTCCTGTACCAAAGAAGGCCCAGCTGGCCCTCCCGGAAAAGATGGAACTAATGGAACAAACGGAACAAATGGAACTGACGGTACATCAGGTTGTATCCAGTGCCACGACAATTCACAAAACATTGAATCACGTTACCTGCAATGGTCTCAATCAGGCCACGCTCTGAACGGAGATTATGAAAGAAATTCAACCAGTTGCGCACCTTGCCACACAAGCCAGGGATTTTTGGAAAGAATGGCTGCAGGAACACAAGTAACTTCAGCAACAATTGATAACCCAATGCCACCTAACTGTTATGCGTGTCACCAGATTCATGAAACTTACACATCAGCAGATTTGAATCTGACTTATGATGCTCCAGTAGTGTATTGGTTTAACCCAGGTGGCGAAGCCACTCCTGACTTTGGAACAGGTAATCTTTGTGCCAATTGCCACCAATCCAGAATTAGTGACCCATTCCCAACTGTTGGAAGTACAGAAACTTACACAATTACCAGCTATCGTTGGGGTCCTCACCACGGCCCAATGGG
>DATCTB010000238.1:0-3445 GCA_036568185.1 Bacteroidales bacterium
CTTGATATTGGCACTCAATCAGGAATTGAAATGTATGCCCTCGAGGCTGCACTTGAGATGGCTGTGATAAATACAGTGCTGGAAAATGCCAAAATCCAAATAAACCAAATTCAAGCCGAAGCCAAATGCAAGGATTGTTCTGAGGTTTTTGCTATTGAAAATATTTTCGACTCTTGCCCAAAATGTGGAGGTTTTTATCATGAAATAATTTCTGGTAAAGAATTGAAAGTCAAATCCCTTTTAATAGAAACTGACTGATTTAAAAGCCAATCATAATTCCAACGGTTGGTAAAACGGTTCCTGCATAGCTTGGAATTTCCTTCAAAACATAACGAGTTCCATCATCAACTGTGATGTAATTACCTTCTGAATCCTGTTCTCTTACAACAATATTAGGTTCTTCTGATTGATAATTATACAGGTTTTGAATATCCAGGTACACCATCAGTGACCATTTTTGAAAGAAAAACTTTTTGTCAACCCTTACGTCAAGCTGGTTAAAACTTGAAAGTCTTAGGGAGTTCACTTCATCGTAGTCAAAGTATGGTTTTCCGTTTACATCCCAGGCCTCAACAAGCGAAGATTTCTCCAAATCATAAGGTGTATAGGGTAAGCCACCAGCGTAACGCCATTTCGCACCAAACGACCAGTTTTTCTTAAAGTTATAAGTAGCAGTAGCAATAAAAACATGCTGATTGTCCCAGTTTGTGGGAACATATTCGCCCGTTTTACTTTGAAATTCACTTCTGAAAAAAGTATAGGAAACAATCATATTCAGCTTATTGCTAATTCGTGTGCGGTTCATTAATTCAAAACCAAACGCACGGCCTTTGCCAATTGATTTAACAGGTTCGTTACCTACAACTCCAAAATCGCCGCCCAAAGTGGCGAGGCTGAGTGAATCAATTAATGTAAAAGGGTAATCATTGTAATTCTTGCCAAAACCTTCAGCTGTAAATTGTACATTTTCAGTCATATTAAATTCTATGCCAGCTGACAATTGATCGCTTTGTATGTAACTGATATTGTTTTCTTTATTTACCAAAACATTATTATTGTCTTTAAAACCCATAGAAGTATATGGAGGCAATTGATAATATCTTCCTATGCTGACTGAAGCTGCCCAGCGCTGCAGAAAACTGTATTTGGCTGAAAACCGTGGCGAAAACTGCGACCATAAATTATTCATGCTCGCATCGTATGTGTTTGCGTCAGCCCTGATTCCAAGTGACAACAATAGTTTTTCATTAAAATATTGCTTGTTTACTTGTGCAGATAAGCCATACTTAAAAAAGCTGATGTCACTTTGGTATTGAAGCGTATCAACTGCATTAATGTCAGCAAAGTAGAACTCCTGCGTTGTGTTTATATTATACGTAACATATTCCATACTGGCGCTTACTGTAAGTTGGTAGCCATTGAGTGATGAAGTATTTTCAAACCTCAATTTATTTTCAATTTCCTGGGACAGGTAATCAAATATTTTACCCTGGCTCTCATCATTATTCGTGTATTTATATGAGCTGTTGTTCAACATATTACGGCTTAAAACCACGGTTTGCACATTTTTTCTTCCGTAATGTTTATAAACTCCTCCTATAGCATAGCTCCATTGATTATTAACCGGTAAATAGCTCAAAATATATTCCTGCTGTTCAGTCGGATCTTTTATACCAGTATTCAAAACAAACTGATCAAGTGCTCCTATACTGATAATTTTAAACTCATTTTTCTGGTTAATTTTTGTACGCCATTTAAATTGATAATCAGTAAAAGTTGGCAAAAAGGGCAATTGAAGTGCACTAAACAAAAACTGTAAATATGAGCGGCGTATTGAAAAAACGTAATCTGATTTTTTACCGGCCGGTCCATCACCTGAGAATGCTATTTCTGAAGCGCCAATGCTGAAAAGAAACTTGGCTTTGTCTGGATTACCTTCTTTTAGTTTTAAATCGAAAACAGAACTGAGCATATTGTAATTTACTGCCGGAAAAGACCCACTATAAAAGTCAACCGATTTTAGCTGGTCGGAATTAATTATTCCAACTGCGCCTCCTGAAGCACCTTGTGTTTGGAAATGGTTGATGTTGGGAATCTGGATTTCATCCAAAAAATAAACGTTTTCATTTGGCCCACCGCCTCTCACAAGAATATCATTCCTGAAAGAAACAGTACTCGACACCCCAGGATAGGACTGGATAACTTTCGAAATATCGCGGTTACTACCCGGATTACTTTCTATTTCGGCTATTCCTATTTTTTGCATTGAAAGTGGGGCATCTTTGGGTCTTTCAAAAGGTGAAACAGTGATAACCACTTCGTCAAGTTTAGTACTTGACGGTTCCATAAAAAGCTCAATGTAAGCCGGTTTGGCATTTGTAACTAGAATGTCTGCCGACAAAAAAGTGGAATAACCAACAAATGATGCTTTTAATTTCACGAAACCGGGTTGTAAGCCCGAAAAAGAAAAGTTTCCTTCAAAGTCGGAAACGCTGCCAATCGTGGTTCCATTAATGACTAGGTTTACGAAAGGAAGTGGTTCATTGGTCGATTTATCAAAAATTTTTCCTTCAATTCTACCGGTTTGCGCACTTAGCAGCAATACCTGAAACAGCAAGAATGAGGCGATGAAATATTTTTTCATATAAAAATTCAAGTTAGCTTAGTCAATAATTGTAATTTTTGCTTGTCCTGTAATTTTGCCAGCGGTAGTAATTGTTTGCAAATTTGTATATAACAAACCGTCTTTGCCAGTGGCACTACCATGGCCAATTGGATTCAGGAAAAACTCCTTCATGTCACTACCCAAATCAACCGTAACTGCATAAATTACTGAAGGTTGCCCTGAAGTGAGGTAATTCGGATTTTGATTCAGAGATAGATTTGTCCAGAATTCGTTGTAATCAAATGCCTGGTTAATTTCAAAGAGAATAACAAATTTTCGAGGTAACTCTTTGTCATAATTGGTTAAAATCACAAAGTTATTTTCAGGAGTTGCGCCTGTTAAAGCATCAGGCAAAGGATTTTCAGGAGTTGGGATATATAAAGTATCGCGGCTGATAACGTTGCGTTTGTGCGACCAATAAGGCAACGCTGCTATCCTGATTGACTCGCCGGGAACCGTTTTCCACTTTCCATCTCCAGCATCACCATGTCCATAAATGCCAGTTGCAAAACTGCGTGTTACAAATATTGTTTCGAGGTAATTTCCCTCAATATCTTCAATCCATAAAGCAAATGTAGGATGGTTGAACTCCTTTCCTGGAGTAAAACTGAAGGCTATTTCCAATTCGGCAGATGATGTAATTTTATAAATCGTATCAACTGCAATGGTATTTTTTTTCTTAGTGCTTGTTTTTTGCTGGCTGAAAAGCAAAGCAGGAAATATCAAAAAAACAAACAATATGTGAATTTGAATCTTTTTCATACGTTAATTTTATTTTGC
>DATCTB010000239.1:0-2897 GCA_036568185.1 Bacteroidales bacterium
AGGTCTTTCCAGTTTCCGTTTTCATCCAGGCTGCGGGTGGCGAAATGGTTGTTCATCAGGCGGCCTCCGTTGGCGGGATTGGCTTCCAGGTCGGTGTCGCCATATAATTGGGAAAAGATTTCTTCAAGGGTCATCATACCGGCAGCGAGCATAAACGTCTGGTCGCGGTAGTAGCCCGAGCGCCAGTCGCCGTTTTCAAAAACCTTTGCCATGGCCAGTTGCGGTACTTCTTTTCCATCACCAAAAATGCCGAATTTGGCTTTGCCGGTCAGCACTTCTCTTCTTCCCAGCAGGCTTGCCTGGCGGCTTTCGTTGGCAATGCGGTAGTCGTAAAGAATTTCTTCTTTGCTAAGTTTCAATTTTTTTAAAATGTCTGGCGAAGTATTCATAAATTAAAAGAAGTGTGGCTTATCAGTTTTTCCGAAATAGGGTAGGCAAATTTAGCAAAATGAAATTAATAAAGAAATCGAATGTACCGCTTTTAATCTTTAGTGTGTTTTGTGATAAAAAATAAGAGGCTGTAGCGCAAAGTTTCACAAAGAAGCCTCAAAGTTTTACAAAGAAGAAATTGAATGAATGGTTTAAAAACCATAGTGTTTTTTGTGGCTTCTTAATGTCTTTTGTGCCATAGCTTTGTGAACTGTTGCACAAAGTTCCACAACGCAGGCGCAAAGGTTCACGAAATTAAAAATCGGTTTTTCTTAGTATATTTTGTGGCTTCTTAGTGCCTTTTGTGCCATAGCTTTACGAACTGTTGCACAATACTCCGATAGATACTTTTTTTAAAGTTTAATATTATCTTTGTAGAAACGATAATTAATTATACCTGAGATTTTCAGAGAATTAGGTTTTGTTTTCTTCTTTTATGCGAATGAAGGAAATGAACCTATTCATGTTCATGTGCGAAAGGCAGGAGGTTTTGCAAAATACTGGATTGAACCTGTTGAATTAGATTTTTCTCAAGGAATGAAAGTGAATGATTTAAAAATAGCTGAACAGCTTATTTTTTCACATTTAGAATTAATAAATAAAAAATGGCATGAAATACACGGTAGCTGAACTGATGTTTGTTGCAGAAAAAGTATGGTATGAAAATAATATGATTTGCATTTTATTATCAGACAAGAAAGAAGTGCGCTTTCCTGTTGAGTTGAATGCAAAACTGAAAATGGCAACTGAAAGTCAACGGGCTAACATTGAAATCATTTGTAATGGTACAGGGCTTCATTGGCCCGATATTGATGAAGACTTATCCGTTACCGGAATAATTGAAGGTAGGTTTGGGCATTAAGGAAAGAAATTTAGATTACAACCATTCAGCTATTGAGATTTCGACGACTCAATTAATCAATTACCAAAATATTTAACATTCTGTAAACTCAATAAAAAAACCCGCCTGGAAGGGCGGGTTTAGCAAAGAGTTTATTAATATTTCTTTCGTTTCTTGGGCGATGATTTGCTGCCAAACGATTTTCCTTTGGAGAATTTGTCCCGCTTTTTGTCTTTCGAATAGCCGGATTCTTTCTTTTTTCCCTTGAAATAATTCTCGTCTTTTTTATCCCTGATGCGCTTTGTCGGTTCCGGTTGTGAAAGCTCAACAACCACCGGGATATTATCGAATTCAGCGTTTTTCGAACCCTTGAAAAGCAGCTTGGAATACTCGCTGTCAACTTCAAAAAAAGCAAACTTTTTCATGATTTCGATTTTCCCGACTTCAATATTTTTTTTACCGGTTATGTCGTTTATCAGCCCAATCAGTTTTGCAGGCTGAAGCCCGTTTTTTTCTCCAACATTAATAAAGAATCGTGAAAAATTGACGTCTGAACGCCTGCTTCTTTCTTTTCTTTCGGGCCTGTCTGAACGCTCCGGCCAGGATGGTTTATCAGAATTTCCAAACCTGTCGGGCCTGTCAGATCTCTTTGATCTTTCATCCCTGTTCCTTCCTTTTCTGTCGCCACGGTCGGATCTTTCATTTCTCGAATCGAAAACATTTAGGTCGCGGGCGTTTTTGTAATATTCCAGAAAGCGGTTAAACTCAACGGAGACAAAGTGTTTGATGAGTTCTTCGCGGTCGAGCCATTCCAGCTTTTTATAAATTGCAGGTAAAAATTGGTCAATTTGTGTGTGGTTGACTTCCACTTTTTCCATGATGTCAACCAGGTTGAACAATTGTTTCTCGCAAATTTCTTTCCCGCCCGGAACCATTTTTTGCTCAAATTTCTTTCCGGTCAGTTTTTCAAGAGCCTTAATTTTATTGGATTCACGGGTGTGAATAATTGAAACGGAGATACCATTCTTTCCGGCCCGGCCGGTTCTTCCACTCCTGTGGATGTATACTTCCAGTTCATCGGGCAAATTGTAGTTAATTACGTGGGTAAGGTCGCTCACATCAAGGCCACGTGCAGCAACATCAGTTGCTACCAAAATCTGCAGACTTCCCCTCCTGAACCTGTCCATTACATTGTCGCGCTGGGCTTGTGATAAATCTCCGTGCAAGGCATCGGCATTGTAACCATCCTGCATCAGTTTATCGGCTACATCTTTGGTTTCCATTCGGGTACGGCAAAAAACAATGCTGTACACTTTTGGGTTTATGTCGGCAATGCGTTTCAGCGCTTCGTACCTGTCGCGGGCTTGCACCATGTAAAATTCGTGTTTTACATTGTCGGCACCAACATTTCTTTTTCCAACTGAAATTTCAGTCGGCGATTTCATGTATTTCCTGGTAATGGAAACAATTTCCTTGGGCATTGTTGCCGAAAAAAGCAGGGTTTGTTTTTCTTCCGGAGTAGTTGAAAGTATAGCGTCCAAATCTTCCTGGAAACCCATGTTCAGCATTTCGTCAGCTTCATCAAGCACCAGCCATTTAATATTGTCAACTTTTAAAGCTTTTCTTT
>DATCTB010000240.1:0-3449 GCA_036568185.1 Bacteroidales bacterium
GGGAGCTGGATAAAACGGGTTGCCATCGTATAAAACAAGCGTGGAGCCAATGGCCAGGCTGCTCACAACCCAATTCCACATCATCCAGCCGCAAGTTGTGTAATAAAAGACAGTTTGCTCAGCAGTGATATTGCTGTGTAAAACCAGTTCTTTCAAGTGCTGAATCAGTGTTCCCCCGGCACTATGGACGATGCTTTTTGGCAGGCCCGTCGTTCCCGAAGAGGACATGATGTACAAAGGATGGCCGAAAGGAAGTTGCTCAAAAACAAGTTCTTCGGTAGTTGGCTCTAAAAAATCATCCCACCAAACTGCATTGGGCAAATTAGGCAACTCAGTGTGGTTGGTATATTTGGCAACAACAACCTTTTCAACTGTCGGGAGTTCGTGGAGGATTTCTTTTAGTTTTTCCAGTGAATCAAACACTTTTCCTTTATAAAAGTAACCGTCGGCGGCAATAATCACTTTTGGGCCTATTTGCGAAAAACGGTCGAGGACGCCTTTAATACCAAAATCAGGAGAAGTTGATGACCAAATTGCACCAATGGAAGCAGCAGCCAGCATGGCGATGATGGTTTCAGGCATATTGGGCATGAAGGCTGCTACCCGGTCGCCGGTTGTGACGCCTGATTTTTTCAGCGCGGCAGCCATTTTCCTAACCGCTTCATTGAGTTCGGCGTACGTCAATTCTTTTTTTACCGAATCTTCACCTCTGAAAATGATGGCTTTGTGATTGTCTTTTCTTTTTAATAAATTCTCTGCAAAATTCAACCTGGCACCTTCAAACCATTTGGCGCCGGGCATTTTTTTCGGGTTGTCAACAACCTGGTGATAAGGAGTTGAAGAAATGATTTCACAAAAATTCCAGATTTCAGCCCAGAAATGAGCAGGGTGTTCCACGCTCCATTTGTGCACTGTGAAATAATTGTTGTCGCGCAAACCGTATTTTTCAGCTACAAAATCAAGAAAGTCATACATCTTTGAATTCTTGATTTGCTTGTCATCCGGTTGCCAAAGAATTGATGGGTCCATGTAGAATTTACGTTTAGTTCTAATTAATAATTCGTTTGATGCCTTGTTTTAATTGAGCAACATTAAAGTTGATGAGTAAGCCTAATTTAAAATTACCTACTTTCAAGTAAGTTAAAACCTGGGCAAGGTGTATGTCATTCAGAGCTTCGACAGCTTTTATTTCTACCACCAGTTTGTTTTCAACCAATAAATCAATCCGATATCCACAATCAAGTTTCACTTCTTCGAAAACCAATGGCATGGGTTTTTCCTTCTCGACTTTCAGCCCGGATTGCTGAATTTTATAAAATAAAACTTCCTCGTAAGCTGACTCCAACAATCCCGGGCCAAGCGATTTATGTACTTCGATGGCTAAGCCGATTACTTTACTTGAAATTTCATTTTCAATCATATCAAAAATTTTTACCACAGAGGCCACAGAGTTAAAAACACAGAGTACACAGAGATTTTATTTTAACACCTTTGTGCTCTCTGTGCCTTCACAGTGTTCTTTGTGGTTATTTTTTTTACCACAGAGTTCACAGAGAAATTTCATTTTTAAATCTTAGTGTCCTTTGTGCCTTCTCAGTGTTCTCTGTGGTTAATTCTTAAAGTTTCAACACCCAATCAGCCTCGAAATCACCAACCGCTGGATTTCAGAAGTCCCTTCCCCAATTTGAAGCAAGCGCTGGTCGCGATAGAAACGTTCAACCGCATAATCTTTCATCAAGCCATAGCCGCCATGGATTTGAACTGCTTCGTCAGCTACTTCCCTTGCAATTTCTGAGCAATACAATTTCGACATCGCAGCTTCCTTGCCATAAGGCCGTTTATTGTCTTTCAGCCAGCAGGCTTTATACAAAAGGTTTCTGGCAAGCTCAATTTTCGTAGCCATGTCAGCAAGTTTGAAGGCATTGATTTGAAACTTTGAAATTGGTTTTCCAAACTGTTTTCTTTCGTTGGCATAAGCCAGTGCCAGTTCAAAAGCCCCCTGGGCACAACCCAAGCCCATTGCGGCTATTGAAAGCCTGCCACTGTCAAGTGTAGAAAGCATAATTTTTGAACCTTGCCCTACCGCGCCAAGTAGGTTTTCCTTCGGTACATGGCAATCATCAAAAAAAAGCTCAGAAGTATCGGACGCGCGCCACATCATTTTTCCGTGCATGGCCACCTGCTTGAAGCCTTTTGTTCCGCTCTCAAGCAAAATGGTTGTAAAAATCTTTTTCCCGTCAACATCGCTGGTCACTGCCTGAACGGTGCACCCTTTTGAAATACTGGCTGATCCGTTTGTTATAAAGATCTTAGAACCGTTGATTATCCATTCATCCCCTTTGAGCTCGGCAGTGGTTTTTGAACCCCGTGAGTCGGAGCCAGCGCCAGGTTCGGTAAGCCCAAAACTCCACAAAGCGGTTCCGGTGCATAGTTGCGGCAGGTATTTCATTTTTTGCTCTTCTGTGCCGTATTCATAAATTGGCCCGATTCCCAAAGAATTATGCGCGGCCAATGTTGCAGCCTGTGAACCATCGATTCGGGCAATTTCTTCGACTGCAATAATGTAGGAGAGTGTATCCAATCCTTGCCCGCCATATTTCGGTGGCAGGTACATCCCGAACAAGCCCATTTCTCCCATTTTTCTTGTTAAATCATAGGAAAATTCAGCTTTCTCGTCCAGTTCCTGGGCTACCGGTTTTATTTCACGTTCGGCAAAATCCCTTATGGATTCGCGAATCATGTTATGTTCTTCACTTAAATCAAAATTCATATTTTAAAAAAATTAAATTATTCTTTATCAATTATTTCCAGGTAAACCAATTGCGTATCCGTGTCCACCATATCGCCTTCCTTCACCACTACTTTTTCGACAATTCCGGAGGTTTCAGAAATAATATTATTTTCCATTTTCATAGCTTCAACAACCAGCAATACCTTTCCTCGTTTTACTTTTTCCCCGGCTTTCACGTTCACCTTAATTACTTTTCCGGGCATGGGCGAAAACAAATTACTTATTCCGTCCCCCTGAACCTGGCTGGCAAAGTCTTCTTTCATGTTCAGCATATCCAGCCGTTTCATCTGCAACAATTTTCCATCGATGGAAAACCAGGCTAAGCCCTTTTCACCGAACGAAATGTGGGCGTGGTGGTTTATCCCATCAATGTTTAAGCTTATTTCATTTGGTCCAACCTCAATATTTTTTACAGAAAAAAAGCTTTCTTCAAAATGAAATTCTATCTCATCTTCTTTCTTTTTTTCAAAAGTGAGCACATATTTTTCTTCTAAAACTGAAAATTCCAATTGTATCCGGTTTCGCCAATAACCAATGTATTGCCAGGTATTTTGGGTGTTTTCATTAATTGTAAAACGCAGGCTATACAAGGCAAAAGCGATTAAAGGAACTGAAAGTTCAGATTTTTCCTGCAATATTTTATTCAGGATTTCTTCAG
>DATCTB010000241.1:0-2276 GCA_036568185.1 Bacteroidales bacterium
AGAAATTCTTGTTGAATTCCTTTCAACCCATTTTGAAAATCAGCAGTGTCAATTCCAAACAATGCTTTTTCATATCGATGGATTTTTACCTCAACTTTTTTATTTAATGTAATATCGAAATTGGGTTTATCATTTTTACTGCTACCGCAAGAAACAAGGGCAGAAATGATTAAAAGGAAAACTAAGGTCTTGAATATATTTTTCATAAAAAAAATGTCAGCACAAAAGTACTGACATTTTTTTTGGTTTATCATATTTAACAATATCACATTTTTGTAATATTTAATGTAGCCAACTCTTAAAGTATTTTCCAAGCCAAAGTTATCTGGAAAAGGTTTGATTTTGAGCTGATTGACTGGGTTTGGTTGTTGTAAGTTACATCTGCATTCATGATATCGTTGATTCCACCGAGGTAGGAAAAATTGACAGCCAGAAATAACACATCTACGCCTGCACCAACCATGTATTGCCATTGTACATTGTTGAAATCGTCGGGAATGAGGTAATCGTTGTTATTACCGTTTTCAGTAGAAATGGTAACATTTGTAATAAAGTTGGCGGCAACTCCTCCATAAAGCCTGATATTGACCACTTTCAGGTTGATGATACGCCATCCGATGGCAAGTGGAACTTGAACAGATTTAAGTTTTACACTTTGGGAAGCTGATAACGAGTCAAGTGAATATTTGAATTCACTACCTTGTGTCAGCCAGTTTACTTCGGGTTGCAAATAAATTTTTTTCCCATACCTCAAAAAAGCCCCAACCAGGAAATTACTACGTGCGCTGTTAGAAATTTCACTCACATTCGTTGTCAGGTTTGAAGACGCGAACCCTATTTGTGGCCCAAAAGTCAATTTCTTTTGTCCATAAACCATTCCTGTCAATAGTAGGCCAGCTAATAAAAATGTTATTTTTTTCATAATTATCGATTATATATATTGAATTAGTTTCAAAAATAAGTAAAACACGCCAATTCAACTTCTCTTTTTAAATAAATGTTCAAGTGAATACTTACCTTTGCCCATTCATTATAATGAAGTATTTCATGAAAAAAACACTGCTCATTTTATTACTTTTCATTTTATTTTTAATACCTGGTTTAAAAGCCCAGCACAAACCTTTTCAGTTTGGTTTTTCAGGCGGTGCCAACATAGGATGGTGGGCAACGGATGCCGAAAATTATAGCAACAAAGGAATACAACCGGGCGGTTCATGGGGTTTTGTGGCTGATATTTTTATGATGGAAGGCTATTCTTTTACTACTGGTTTTAACGTGCTTTACCTGAATGGGCAAATGGAAATGCCTTATAAAGTTGATGGCCAGGAAGGAAACGTGGACAGAATTTACAAAACCCAGTATGTTGAGCTTCCTTTAATTTTTACCATGAAAACAAATGAAATCAAGGAAAAATTCAGGATCTACGGGCAGATTGGATTTGGTTTGAGTTTTCTTCTGAGAGCTAAGGGAATTGATACTTTTTCTCCTGCGAGTGGCGGTAAATCGACGGAATCTGAAAAAAATATCTATGATAAAATGACATTCACCCGCGAATCTTTGATAATTGGCGTGGGAGCGGAAGTCCCGATTCATGAATCAACATATGCGCGTGTTGGGCTTAAATTCGATAATGCCTTTGTGAATGTTTTAAAAGGTTATAACACAGCGAATTCAAGCATTAAAAATAATGGCCGGAATAGTTTGATGGAGCTGAATGTTGCAATCATATTTTAATTTCTAAAAAATTGAAAATAGCTTTAGCACAACTCAATTATCATATCGGGAATTTTGAAAAAAATTCCCTGAAAATGATTGAAAGCATCGAAAAAGCTGAAAAAGCCGATGCTGATTTGGTTGTTTTTGCAGAGCTTGCCATTTCAGGTTATCCACCAAGGGACTTTCTTGAGTTTGCCGATTTTATCGACCAATGCAATGATTCGTTAAACAAAATTGCAAAGCATTGCACGACTATCGCTGCAGTAGTTGGCACTCCAACTTTTAGTAAATTGAAAAAAGGCAAGCCACTTTATAATTCGGCAGCGTTTCTATTTGAAGGGAAAGTGCAGCAAATAGTGAATAAAACTTTGCTCCCGAACTACGATGTTTTTGATGAATACCGTTATTTCGAACCAAACAAAAATTTCACGGTAGTAGATTTTAAAGGAAAAAAAATAGCGCTGACGATTTGTGAAGATTTATGGAATGTGCAGGATAACCCGCTGTATTCTGTCAACCCGATGGATGAATTGATTGGGCAAAAGCCTGATTTCATGGTC
>DATCTB010000242.1:0-9202 GCA_036568185.1 Bacteroidales bacterium
ATCATGGTATTGAGTTTTTCAAAACCACCGTTCAGGTTAAACTGGATGTCGCCCATTTCGTTTCCTACGCTCCAAAATACTACGGACGGATGGTTGCGGTCCCGTTCTACAAAACTCTTCATATTCCGCTCAGCGAATTCATTAAAATCCATTCCCGGCAGGAAATCGGCCTTTTCATCCCATTTGTCAAAAGCCTCGTTGAAAACCAGTAAGCCCATGCTGTCGCAGAGTTCCAAAACTTCAGGCGCAGCCATATTGTGGCTGGTTCGGATGGCGTTGCATCCCATTTCCGTCATAATTTCCAACTGCCTTTCCATCGCCCGGCGGTTAAATTTTGCACCAAGCAAACCCTGGTCGTGGTGCAGGTTAACGCCTTTTAATTGCACCCTTCTTCCATTCAAAATAAAACCATCGTCAGCCGTAAGTTGGAAAGTCCTGAAGCCGAATGTTGTCAACACTTCGTCAGTGGGTTTTCCGTCTTCTGTAATAGAAGTCTTTAATTGGTATAAAAAGGGTGACTC
Organism: Bacteroidales bacterium; assembly: GCA_036568185.1. Taxonomy (GTDB): domain Bacteria; phylum Bacteroidota; class Bacteroidia; order Bacteroidales; family F082; genus DATCTB01. The sequence continues at coordinate 522 of DATCTB010000242.1, forward strand.
AATATCCCATTTTTGCGGTTTCTTAACGGTAAACCATTGTTCAGTAGTAATTTTGGATTTAGCCGGAACTGTAATTATTTTTTCATTATTCGCACTTAATTTATTTTTAGGGTTGAAAATTTCGCTTTGCAAAGTGATTTCCTGCTCAATAGCAGATTGGTTATTTATGGTAGTATAAACATGCACCAAGGCACTGTCATCATTGATTGAAGGGGTTTGGATATAAGTTCCCCACATAGCCACGTGAACAGGGGAGGTGCTAATCATCTGGATTTTGCGATAAATTCCTGCGCCGGGGTACCAGCGGCTGTCGTGCTGGCGGGTGTCAACTTTTATGGCAATTACATTTTCACCTTCAAATTTGATTAAATCTGTAACATTTAAATAAAAAGAATTGTAGCCATAGTCCCACTTTCCGGCAAGTTTGCCGTTGATATACACTTCAGGAAAAGCCATTATTCCGTCAAAAAGGAAATAGATTTGTTTGCCATCATCAGCAGGCTTCATCTCAAAATGTTTTCGGTACCAGGCAACGCCTTGCCATGGAAGTTTTCCTGTATTAGCAGGCAAATCTTTGTCAAAGCCCAGTTCAATTGCCCAATCATGGGGGATGTCGAGTTTTCTCCAATCTGCATCGTTGAAATTAGTTGTTTGAGCGTTTTCAATATCTCCAAGATGAAATTTCCAATTTCTGTTAAAATTTACCACCTCCCGGCTGAAAGCTAAAGTTGAAAAAACTAATAAGAGAGTAATTATGAAAGAGAACCTGTGAAATTTTTTCATTAAAAATAAGCTTTGAATAAACTGAAAAATTAAAACCTTGTAAACTTATCAAAAACCGTGATGGCAGGCAACACATTTCCATTTTCATCGAACATATCGCGGGTTGAAATTCCGCGCATATCAGGCGTGGCGGGTTCCCACCACATAATTCCCCTGCCGAGATTTCCGGGCGTTTCCAGCACTATTTGGTTCACCGCTTCCAGAAATTCCTTTTGCCCTTCAGGGGTTTCCGGGAATGGCGCGGGTTTGTTGATGTACTCTGTTGGGGCGTAGCAATATGCCACTTCACAAAGAATAATTGGCTTTTTGTAAGTTTCAGCCATAAAAATCATATTCTCACGCAAATCAAGCAAGCTGCCGTGCCACCAGGGATAATAGGATTGCCCGATGATATCAAACTTGATGTTGTAGGATTCAATTTTATCAAAAAAGTATTTTGTCTTTTCAAGGTTCCCGCCCTGGTCTATGTGAATCATAATTAAAGGTGTAATTTCATTGCCACACCCGGCATAAACACCGTTTATTCCTGCCTGGATAAGCTCAGCCAGGTTATCCCAATTTTCTGGTATTTTACCATCCGGCCACATCATCCCGTTGATGATTTCGTTACCATTTTGTACCATATCCGGCAAAACGCCAGCTTTCCTGAAAGCAATCATAGTGTTCTTTGTGTATTCGAAAACTGAATCCACCAGAACCTGGTGCGAAAGGTTCTCCCATGCTTTTGGAAGATACTGTTTTTGCGGGTCGGCCCAGGTATCGGAATAATGGTAATCAAGCAAGAATTTATAACCCAATTCTTTGGCTTCTTTGGCAAGTGCGATTGTGTAATCCAAGCTATTTGGCAATTCAGTTGGGGTGTGGAACAGCCTCAACCTTATCCAGTTATAGCCATGGCCCTTAAAGATTTCCAACCCGGGCTTGGCTTGTCCGTTTTCTTTAAAAACGTAACCCTGGTCTTCTCCCATTTTTAAAAATGAAAGGTCGGCGCCAATGGCATATTCCTGGGCCGAAAGTGGCATAGTAAAGAGTAAAACAAATGCAATAGCAGGGAAAATCAGATTTCTTAAAATCAACTTCATAACATTGGCTTATTTATGTTTTCTATTTGGTGATAAAAGTACGAGTTTTCAACTATTCACAACTATGATTTCCGCAAACGATTGCAATAAGCTTTTTTTGATTTTAATTATTTTAAAATTATCTAAATAAGCTAAAGGAATGATGAAAATCACAGATAATTTCTTGTTTACATTTATTTAATATTCGTAACATATGGATATACAGCAATATACAAATTAAAGATTATTAAAAGTTGCTTAAATGTTAAATTATTAGCAAAAAGAGTTTGTGTGTTAACAATTGTTAAATTTGCATCAATCATATTAAGAAATATTGCCTTAAAGAATTCAAAATCAAAATGTTAAATATTAATCAAACTAATTAAAAAAATCATGGTAAAACAAATCTCCGCAAAACTATTATTGCTGTTTGCAATAATACTCTGTGGTTCAGCAATCTCATTCGGGCAATCTGGTGCAGTCACCGGAGTAGTGCTTGATATGAGTGACGGTATGCCTCTTCCGGGTGCTTCCGTTGTTATTAAAGGAACCACGATAGGAACTGTTACCGATATTAACGGTAAGTTTAGCCTGAATGTAGAACCAAATACAACCCTCGTTGTCTCGTATGTTGGTTACACTACTCAGGAATTGCTTACTGAACCTGGTGCAGTTTTAAAATTTACGATGCAGAGCGAGGCAACAGGCCTTTCTGAGTTGGTAGTAATCGGTTATGGTACACAAAAGAAAAAAGATGCTACCGGTTCCGTTACCCCAATTGGCACGGAAGATTTCAACAAAGGCCAAATTACGGATGCGGTAAACCTAATGTCGGGTAAAGTTGCCGGTGTGCAGATTATTTCGGCAGGTGGTGCTCCCGGTGCCAATGCCCAGGTCAGAATTAGGGGAGGCTCTTCGCTTTCTGCCAATAATGACCCACTTTGGGTTATTGACGGTGTGCCTGTTGACAATGATGGTATTTCTGGTGCTCGAAGCAAAACCAATACCTTAAATCCTAATGATATTGAAACAATGACTGTACTGAAAGATGCTTCTGCAACTGCAATTTATGGTTCAAGAGCTTCAAACGGTGTAATTATTATCACTACCAAAAAAGGAAAAGCAGGTTCGCCTCTAAAATTAGAATATAACGGTAATTTCACCCTTTACACACCAACCAAAACAATTGATGTGTTGGATTCGGATGAAATGGTTGAACAAATGAACCTTAAATATCCCGGACAAACAGACATGCTGGGTGTTTGGTATGATCCAAATGGCAATTCAGTGAGCTATCAAAATTTACCTGATAATCCCGAAGCTGCCGGATATGTGCAGAAAATGTACAATACTAACTGGCAGGATGAAATTTTTACAAATGCTTTTGGAACAGACAATTACATCAGTGCAACCGGAGCTGCCAAGCACATGCCCTACAGGGTTAGTCTTGGATATTCACTTCAAAATGGTATTTTAATGAATGACCAGTTTCAGAGGACTACCGGTGCATTTTCATTAACTCCAAGTTTTCTGGAAGACCACCTTACAGTAGGTTTGAATGGACAGGGAACATATATCACCAATGAATTCGCAGATAATGGTGCTATTGGAGCAGCTTTCCAGTTCGACCCAACCAAACCGGTAACTGATGCAACAAGTCCTTATGGAGGATACTGGGCATGGCTTCAAGCCAATGGCAATCCGGTTGACCAGGCTACTAGAAACCCTGTTGCTTTGTTGAATCTTAGAAGCGACCAATCGAAAGTTAAAGGCTTTGTTGGAAGTGCTTTGTTTAACTACAAGGTTCACGGATTTGAAGATTTAAAATTGACATTGAACCTCGGTATGGATTACTCCAATAGCGATGGAACTATTGATGTTCCGTCTTATGCTGCCTGGGAATACAATCCGGAAACTGGAGGTGGTGTTGATAATTATTACGAACAGGAAAAGAAAAATTCCCTGCTTGATTTTTATATGACTTATACAAAATACGTTGAATCAATCAAAAGTAATTTTGATGTAATGGTAGGATACTCCTGGCAGAATTTCTGGAGAAAAAATTATTCTGTTAATTCCGACATTAACCATACTCCATCAGTTACCGATACAATTGATGACCAGACCGAAAGCTACCTTGTTTCGTTTTTTGGCCGTTTTAATTATACTTTCAACGATAAGTATTTGGTAACTTTTACCCTTCGCGACGATGGTACTTCAAGATTTTCACCTGACACGCGCTGGGGTTTGTTTCCATCTGTAGCACTAGCCTGGAAAATAAACCAGGAAGGCTTCCTGATTGATTCAAAAACCATTTCTCAATTAAAATTGAGGTTGGGTTGGGGTATTACCGGACAACAAAATATTGGTCAGGGTGACTATCCTTATCTTGCCAGATATACTTACAGCCAAATTAATGCACAGTACCAGTTAGGAAATTTATATTATTACACGCTGCGTGCTGAAGGTTATGATGCAAATATAAAATGGGAGGAAACAACCACCTGGAACGTAGGTATTGACTACGGTTTTGCTGCCGACAGGTATTATGGTTCACTTGACTTTTACTACCGTGAAACAGATGACCTCCTGAACTTTATTCCTGTTCCTGCAGGTTCCAATTTGACCAACTATTTATTAACCAATGTTGGAAATATGACCAATAAAGGGGTTGAATTTTCAGTCTTTACCAGACCGATTGTTAAGGAAGACTTGATGTGGGAAATAGGTTTTAATGCTACTTATAACAAAAATGAAATTACCAAACTGACATCAGCTGCCGACTCAGCTTATCTGGGTGTTCAAACCGGTGGAATTTCTGGTGGTGTTGGAAACTTTATCCAGATTCAAAGTGTTGGCTTCCCTGCTAATTCTTTCTTTGTGCTGGAGCAGGTTTATGATGAAGACGGTTACCCAATCGAAGGTATGTATGTTGACAGAAACGGAGATGGTATGATTACTGACGATGACAAGTATCATTATAAAAAACCAGCTTCTGATTTCTATTTCGGAATCAATTCAATGATCGATTGGAAAAACTGGCAGTTTGCTTTCTCAGGAAGGGCTAATTTTGGGAATTATGTGTACAACAACGTAGCTGCCGAAAACGGAGTTTACGAACGCTTGTACCGTCCTGAAGGACCGTATTTGGGAAATGTTGCTTCCTACGTTTTCGAAACCAATTTTACCACTCCGCAATATACTTCTGATTATTTTATTCAGGATGCATCATTTTTCAAAATGGATTATATCTCACTTAGCTACGTTTTCAGGGAACTTGGAAATTCAAAGCTTAACCTCAGGGTAAGCGGAACAGTAAACAACGCGTTCACGATAACCCAATATGATGGTTTGGATCCTGAAATTACAAACGGGATTGATGGAAACCTTTATCCACGACCACGTGCTTATGTGTTAGGTATCAATCTTCAGTTTTAATCGATAAATAAATAAAAAGATGAAAAAATATTTTAACATATTGCTGGCAGTAGCAGGATTGCTCTTGTTCAGCACAAGCTGTGTAAAAGATTTGGATACAGTGCCGATTGACCCGGATGTGATTTCTTCGGCCAATGTTTTCGACGACACAGCTTCATACAAGCAAAACCTGGCCAAATTGTATGCCGGGCTTGCAGTTTCAGGCCAAACAGGTCCCTCCGGACAACCTGATATTGCTGGAATTGACGAAGGTTTCGGACAGTACCTCAGAGGTTATTGGTATTGCCAGGAACTTACAACTGATGAAGCACTAATTGGATGGAACGACCAGACTGTGAAGAATTTTCACTACCAGAACTGGGGTGCCAGCGACGTTTTTATAAGCGCAATGTACTACCGTATTTTTTACCAAATATGTGCTACCAACCAGTTTATACGCGAAACCACGCCTGATCTTCTTAGTGAAAGAGGTGTTACAGGAACTTTGCTGGAAAACGTAAATTATTACATAGCCGAAGCCAGGTTCTTGAGAGCCTTGAGTTATTACCATGCTATGGATATGTTCGCCAACACACCATTTGTTACTGAAAACGACCCGGTTGGCGCATTCTTTCCTCCGCAGTACACCAGGGCGCAATTGTTTGATTATATTCAATCAGAGCTTTTGGCTATCGAACCTTTGTTAGTGCCTGCAAGGCAAAATGAATATGGCCGGGCAGACCAGGGTGCTGCATGGATGTTGCTGGCAAAATTGTACCTGAACGCCGAAGTTTATATTGGTCAACCTAAGTACAATGAATGTTTAACTTACTGTAACCAATTGATAAACGCAGGTTATTCGCTTGAGCCAACTTACCAAAACCTTTTCCTGGCTGACAATAACGTTAATAATCCGGAGATAATTTTTCCTATCAATTTTGATGGTGCTTTTACCAAAACATGGGGAGGAACTACTTTCATCATCCATGCCGCTGTTGGCGGTACGATGAGCCCAGCAGATTTTGGAATCGATGGTGGATGGGGCGGTACACGCACAACTCCTGAGCTTGTAGGTAAATTTGTTGATATTTCGGGAGAAACTGATACCAGGGCTATGTTCTACACCGATGGACAAACATTGGAGATTGAGGATGTTGGTTTGTTTACCAACGGTTATGCTATCACAAAGTTCAAAAATTTGACCAGCACCGGTGCCCAAGGATCTGATCTTACATTTACTGATACTGATTTTCCTCTTTTCCGCCTGGCCGATGTTTACCTCATGTATGCTGAAGCAGTGCTGAGGGGTGGAGCAGGAGGTGATTTGTCAACTGCCACAAATTATGTGAACTTGATTAGACAAAGAGCATACAATGGAACTGATGGCGATATTACGCAATCTCAATTAAACCTTCAGTTTATAATAAATGAACGGGCCCGCGAATTGTATTGGGAGGGACATCGCAGAACTGACCTAGTCAGGTTCGGATTGTTTACCGGAAATCAATATGTTTGGTCTTGGAAAGGTGAGGTTCAGAATGGAATTGGAACGGATTCGAAATTCAATATTTTCCCTATCCCTTCTTCTGATATCAATGCCAATCAAAACCTTCAACAAAATCCCGGCTATTAATTTTATATAAAAAATTTAGAATGATGAAAAAATTTAAATTAATCATATTGTTGGCTCTGTTTATCGGGTTGGTTTCATGCCAGAAGCCTTTAAAAGACCCGGTACTCAATATGAGCCAGACTGTTGCTTCCGTGATTACTTCACCTCAAAACGGTTCTTTACTTGTTTTGAAAAAAGAGCAAACCGACAGCACTTTAACAATTTCCTGGTCGGCAACCGAATACAACTTGACGGAACTTGCGTTAACGAACTATTCTCTTGAAATGGATTTTGCAGATAGCAGCTTTTCGAAACCTATAGTTATTGCAAGTTCTACGAGTACATCTTACTCAACAACTGTAGGTGCCCTAAATACCAAACTTAAAAGCGCTTTTAAGGTTGAACCTGGTGATACAGTTAGTTTTGCTTACAGAGTGCGTGCATTTATCAATAATAGTTCAGATTATTCTGAAATATATTCAGCACCTATTACAATAGCATATTCAACTTATAGTGATGTTGTTATAGTATCGCCAATTTATATGTTAGGAAGTGCTACTTTGGCAGGTTGGGATAACACCATGGCTTTGGAAATGACTCATCTGGCAGACGGAAAATTCAGTATTATCTCTACACTAACTGCAGGTACAGATATGTACGTCAAATTTATTTCCGATTTGGGCGCATGGGCTCCACAATGGGGAACCGATGCTGAAGGTACAAGTGAAGCAGGAAACCTTGTTTACAGGCCAACTGAAGATGTGCCAGATCCTCCGGGAATCCCTGGCCCCGATGTTACCGGGGAGTATTTGATTATTGCTGATACAGCTAACCTGACTTATACCATTACACTAGCAACTGAAGTAACTCCACCACCTCCTATCTATATGTTAGGCAGCGCAACTGCTGCTGGTTGGGATAATACCAAAGCTTTGGAAATGACTTATGTTAGTGGTGGCAAGTTTAGTATTGTTGCAACATTGACCACGGGTACAGATATGTTTGTAAAATTTATTTCCGACCTTGGTAAATGGGCGCCTCAATGGGGCACCGATGCAACAGGTACAAGCGCCGAAGGGCCGCTTGTTTACAGGCCGACTGAGGATGTTCCGGATCCGCCAGCAATTCCCGCCCCATCTACAACAGGCCAGTATTTAATTGAAGCTGATACAGCGACTCTTATGTACACAATATCACCTCGTTAATAGACTGGGTTTAGATTATACTAAAAAAGCCTTTCTGAATTCTTCAGAAGGGCTTTTTTCAATAATATTAATTCTATTAGCTTTCGCTTATGACCAAATTGGTTTTTAGGATAAAATCATTGTAAATCATTTTGTCACCGAGGCCGTCAAAAAATGAACCCGAACGATAGCGGATATCATATTTTGTCCTGTCAACAATTATTAAAGCATCTAAACTATTTCCATTTTTTATTGCTTTAAACTCAATAGGTTTGGTTATTCCTTTGATTGTTAAGTTGCCTTTTACAGTTGCTTCGTTGTTCACAAAAGCAGAACTTTCAACAATAACTAATTCAGCAGTTGGATGTTTTTCAACGCTAAAAAAATCATCTGATTTCAAATGTCCAACCAGCTTTTGGTTATACTCTGTATCAGTAATATCAGTATTTGTCAGGCTAGACATATTGATAATAAATTTGCCTTCAACGATAGTATTGTTCTGCATTTTCAATTTCGCATCTTTCAAATCAACCATACCGGTATGCTCACCGGTAACTTTTTCACCAGTCCATTGAATTTTTGATTGATTTAAGTCAACCTTCATTTCTTGGGCAATCATTGTTG
>DATCTB010000243.1:0-5372 GCA_036568185.1 Bacteroidales bacterium
CTTCAGCGCAAAAGGGCCTTTCAACACAACAATATTTTTCACGTCGCTGATGTCAACATGGGCAGTGGCTGGGTCCATCCGGTTGGGGCAACCGCCTTCCATTTTGGTGCCGCCATTTAATTGCACATTGAGCTGAGAATACTTGAATCCGCGGATAACAGGGTCGATTCCCATGGCACCTTTTTTCACACCCGAAACATTTGGAACATTTCGCAACAAATCGCCTATATCCTGTTTGTTGGTTTGTTCGAGTTGTTTAATACCCACATATTCTGTGCGATACGCATGATTTTTTGAAGAAATGCCGGTTATCTCAACTTCTTCCAGTTGTTCTGATTTTGGAAATAAACTGATCGTAATTTCTAAGCCGATATCTTTTTCAGATATTTCCTGTTCAACCGTTTCGAAGGATAATTTTGAAAATACAAGCTGAACTTTTTCATTTTTGGTAAATGAAATTGTAAACTCTCCTGAAGAGTTTGTTACCGTTCCTTTTTTGGTGGATTTATTAAAAATCTGAACATCGGCCAAAGGTTTTTTGCTGGAAGCATCTACTACATTTCCTGAAATTGTAAATTCCTGTGCAGACGCAGTAAACAAGAAAAGCAATAGCAAAACCGGAATTAAAAAAAGCTTTTTCATTAATTTTTGGTTTGATGCAAAAATACTGTTTTTTATGATATATATCATAATTTGTTATTAAGAAAGCTTTCTAAATTAATACTGAAAAGCACTAATCATTTCGGGAGACAATCGGCAAAAATTAGGCATTTCTTCATAAAATATTAGTTTTGCAAACTTCAAATCAATCAAATAAATATTATGAACACTGAAAACATTTTAAATCAACTCACAGAAATTACAGTAACATATGGCCCAAAGCTTATTGGAGCCATCATAGTTTTTGTTATTGGCCTTTGGATTATCAAAGCAATAACCAAAGCAATCGGCAGTGCAATGGATAAAAGCAAGCTCGATGAATCGTTGAAACCATTTTTAAAAGGAATTATCAATATTTTGCTGAAAGTTATGCTGATTATCAGTGTGCTGGGAATGCTGGGCATTGAAATGACTTCGTTTATTGCTATTTTAGGAGCCGCAGGTTTAGCTGTTGGTTTGGCTCTTTCAGGCACCTTGCAAAATTTTGCCGGCGGTGTGATGATTCTTGTTTTTAAACCTTTTAAAGTCGGAGATTTTATTGATGCACAGGGATATTTAGGAACGGTAAGCCAAATTCAGATTTTCAACACTTATTTAAAAACACCTGATAATAAAACTGTTATAATTCCAAACGGAGGACTTTCAACTTCGTCAATGACAAACTATTCAACTGAAGAAAACCGCCGCGTTGACTGGACATTTGGAATTGCTTACGGCGATGATGTTGACAAAGCAAAAGCTGTAGTGAAAAAGTTATGCAATGCAGATTCCAGGATATTGAAAGATCCGGAAGTTTTTATTGCTGTTTCTGAATTGGCCGACAGCTCGGTTAATTTTGCCGTTAGGGCTTGGGTAAATGCTGCCGATTATTGGGGTGTTTACTTCGATTTGAATGAAAAAGTGTACAATACTTTCAACAAAGAAGGGCTCAACTTCCCATTCCCGCAAATGGATGTTCATTTGACCAAATAATTTAAATGTTAAATTTTCGGCATCAATATTTGAAACATGAAAATAGATGTCATTCCTTTTGCCACAGCGGTTCTTCCGGAATATATTGCCGGGAAAACTGTTGTGGTAATTGATATTTTGCGCGCCACTTCAACTATGGTGAATGCTTTGCAAAATGGTGCAAAAGAAATTATTCCCAGCCTGACTGTTGAAGAGGCATTTGAAAAAGCAAAATTATTTCCTTCCGGGAAAGTATTGTTGGGCGGTGAGCGGCAGGCTGAAAAGATTCCCGGATTTGATTTGGGAAATTCTTATCGCGACTATCCAAGGGAAGTTGTTGAAGGAAAATCCATTATCCTCACAACGTCAAATGGCACCAAATCTTTGCACGCCTGCAAGGATGCAAAAGAAGTGCTGATTGGTTCTTTTCTCAACCTGGATGCGGTTGTCAATCATTTGCGAAATTGTGAACAAATAGTGTTGCTTTGTTCAGGAACCCTGGGTAAATTTTCAATTGAAGACAGCATGGCTGCAGCAGCAATCATTGATTTGTTGGCTGAAAATAATGACCCAAAACTGGATGATTTGGGACAAAGCCTTTTACTGGCATACCGTTCAAAAAATGGAAACCTGGCCGAATTGCTAAAAAATGGCGTACACCTGAATTACCTGAAAAGTAAAGGCTTCGGACAAGATATTGAATTTTGTTTCCAGAAAAACCTGTTTGACATTTTGCCGGTTTTCGATCAGAAAGAAAGAGTTGTGCGAATCAGCCAATAGTTTTCCCTGTTTTAAATCAAAATCGCCATAAAGGCAACATTTTCTTCCTACAGTTTGTCTTAATTTTTAATCATCCTAAATAAGGATTCAGTTATCAGAAGTTTATAAATTTCAGGCCATTGTTCTTATTTTTACAAAAAAAATCCATATTATGAAAAAGCTTTTTCGTTTACTTTCTGTTTTATCAATCGCGCTGGCACTTTTCGCGGTAGCATTTCTAATAAACAAGCCTGATAATCATCGAGAAAAATATGAGCAATTCATTCTTGAAAAAGCTTCGGCTTTGCCAAAATCTGAATCTATAAAAGAAGATTTAAAAGCACCTGATCAGCCTGATATGGCTGCTTTCCAGGAATTTATCACAACGGTTGATCCGAAACTGGGTTATGTTCCAAAAAAACGATTGATAAACTCCTACCGGGAAACCATCGCGATGGCAAACCAAACCGAAAATTTGCGGGAATATGAACCACCGGTTGAATGGGAAGGAACCGTTGCCTACATGGGTGGCCGCACAAGGGCACTGATGTTTGACCCAAACAGCAATGGCTATAAAAAAGTGTGGGCAGGTGGCGTAACCGGTGGATTATGGTACATCGACGATATTACAACTACAAACAAAAGCTGGGTTCCGGTTGATGATTTCTGGGCAAACCTTGCCATTAGTTGCATAACTTATGACCCCAACAATACGCAAGTTTTTTATGTTGGAACCGGTGAAGCACAAACGGCAAGAATTATTTACCGCGAATCTTCCGGCGTCGGAGCAGGAATTTATAAAACTTCTGATGCCGGCCAAACGTGGGAATTGCTAGCTTCCACTGAAGACTTTGATTATATAACCGATATTGCTGTCAGAGACGAAGACGGACAGAGTGTTGTTTACGCAGCCGTAGCTTCAGGAACTTATATGGGCGAAGACCATGAAAGTCAGCCAACAGACGGGCTTTACCGCTCAACCGATGGTGGCGAAAACTGGGAACAGGTGCTGCCGCCTTTTTCGATTATTTCTGAAGAACCTTACACACCAGCAGATATTGAAATTGCCGCCAACGGAAGAATTTTTGTAGGAACCATGGAAAACCTCAATAAACTGGGCGGTGCCACTGTATTGTATTCTGATTCAGGCCTGGAAGGAAGTTGGTCTGTTTATAATTTTTATAATACCAAAATCAGCAGCGAGTCTTATTATAAAATCCCTGCCCGAACTATTATCGCTTCAGCACCTTCTGACCCGAATATTGTTTATGCACAATTTGCGGCCGGCTATACCAATGGCTTTACATACTATCGAGGGCGATACATGGCAAAATCAGTTGATGGCGGCGAAACATGGACACAGCTAAACACACCTCCAACCGACGAATGGTCAACGCTTGCCTGGCATGCATTTATATTGAAAGTTGATCCCAGCAATCCAAATTCCATTTTTACAGGTGGGCTGGATTTGTGGAAATCACAAAACGGTGGTCAAAATTACAGCCGTGTTTCAGACTGGAGCCTCATGTACTGGGGCGGTGGCGATGAATATGTGCACGCCGACCAGCACAATATTCAATACCAGCCTGAAAATCCAACATCTTCTATTTTCAGCAGCGATGGTGGCGTGTTTTATACAGCTACCGCGAATCAGGCGCAGCCAGTTTTCAAAGAACGGAATAAAGGTTATAACACACTTCAGTTTTACTCTTGCGCCATCGACCCCACACCGGGAGCCAAAAGATATATCGGTGGCTTGCAGGACAATGGAACGCTTTTCTACAATAATTCACCACTCGACATCAACGACATGATTGACGGCGGTGATGGCGCTTACTGTTTTTGGGACAATAATGAGTCGAATATTTTCATTACCTCTGTTTATTATAACGCCTATTCAGTGTGGGTTAACGACGATTATTATGATGGTTTTGGTGGCAATTCGGGTACTTTCATAAGCCCTGCGGATTACGATTATAAATTGAATATTTTGTACGGCGATGCTGTTGATTTTTTTGGTGGAAATGCCAATAAATTGCTCAGAACAAAAGGTATTCCTTATAGCATGGTTGACAATTTGATTGATTTGGGAACTTCCAGTTCAGTACCTTTTTCGCATGTAAAATATTCCCGTTTCGCACCAAATGGCACTTCAACCTTGTTTGTTGGCACGCAATCAGGAAAGCTTTACAAGGTAACAAATGCCGAATCTACGCCAATTACAACCAATATTGGAAGCCCCGATTTTCCTACTGCAAATATTTCTTGTGTTGCATTAGGTGAGAACGAAAATGAACTTTTGGTTACTTTTTCCAATTATGGTGTGTCGTCAGTGTGGCTTACCATGGATGGAGGCGAAACATGGCAGGAAAAAGAAGCCAACTTGCCCGATATGCCCATCAGATGGGCAATTTTTCATCCTGACAACAATGGTCAGGCTATGCTAGCTACTGAGTTAGGCATTTGGGCTACCAACACGCTCCAGGAAGACGAAACTGAATGGTCGCCTGCTTCTGCCGGGATGGGAAATGTGCGGGTGGACATGCTGCAATTCAGGCATGGCGATGATATAGTTTTAGCAGCAAGCCACGGCCGCGGATTGTTCACCACAACTTACAATGTTGACGTTTATACTAGTGAAAAAGAAACTTTTACAGAGCAAAATAATTTCTCGGTTTTTCCTAATCCAGCCAGCGATTTTGTTAGCATCAATTTTGATTCATTCGGGCAACAAAATGTTCTTATTTCAATTACTGACATGAATGGAAGAATTATTTTGCAAAAAAATATTTCCGCATCAAGCGGGAAGGTTTCTGAAAAAATTGAGATTTCAGAATTAAGCAAAGGGGTTTATGTAGTTTCAGTCCAAAACAACGATAGGCTTTCGTCCAGAAAAATAGTGGTGAGATAAGCTTTCACGTAGAGCCAGCGAAGATAATTCTGTGTGCTTATCTTGAAACTCTTATAATTCTTTAACAACGTTTTCTACCTTCTTATCATCA
>DATCTB010000244.1:0-6870 GCA_036568185.1 Bacteroidales bacterium
TTCGCCAGCCTCAACCATCCGCGCAAGCCAATATACGGCTCCGTTTGGGTCGCTGCCACGCATTGATTTGATGAAAGCTGAGATAATATCGTAGTGCATTTCGCCCTGCTTATCATACATCACCAGGTTTTCCTGGATAATTTGCAGAACTTTTTCGTTGCTTATCTCAATTTCCTTTTTGTTTACTTTTTCCTGGTAAACAAACAATTCCAGCGCATTGTACAACTTCCTGGCATCGCCGCCCGAAATTCTGAGCAAAGCCTCATCTTCAATTACCTTAATTTTAATTTTGAACTGGTTTTCAAGTTCCTGAATTCCTTTTTTTAAAAGTATTCTCAGGTTTTCTGCATCGAGCGATTTCAAAATATATACCTGGCAACGTGAAAGAAGTGGAGAGATAACTTCAAAAGAAGGGTTTTCCGTAGTTGCACCAATCAGGAAAACCGTTCCTTTTTCAACAGCAGCCAGTAACGAATCCTGTTGTGATTTGCTGAAACGATGAATTTCATCTATAAAAAGAACAGCATTTCCGCCGTAATTTGCCGCAGATTGAATCACTTGCCTAACGTCTTTAACACCCGAACTAACGGCACTTAAAGTGTAAAACTGCCGGTTTAAAGTTTGGGAAATAATGTGAGCCAGTGTGGTTTTACCAACTCCGGGAGGCCCCCACAAAATCATGGATGGTATGCTGCCCGATTCGATGCTTTTTCTCAAAATGGCACCTTTACCCACCAAATGCTCCTGCCCGATAAAATCATCGAGGGTGCTGGGGCGCAATCGTTCGGCAAGGGGTGCGGTATTCATTTGTTTATTTACAAAAATAAGATTTTCCTGGCAAGAATTTAAACTGAATTGCGAGACGCATTGATATTGCCGTAAAGCGACCTAACCACTAGGTTTTGGTAGGTTTGGTAACTTTTGTCTTTTTTCTCGTTGCTTTCCTCCATTTCCCTGATTTTTATCAGCGCATATTGTTGAATTACAAGCAAGGGTAGCACGATGGATTCCCTTAATTCTATTGACTTTTTTGAAGAAAGGTTGCTCTCAAGCAATTGGCTTTGCCCAGAAACTTTCAGCAACATTTCGTAACTCAACTCGTATTCGTTGTAAATCCATCTCCAAAAATCACCGAACTCAGCATCTTTTTCCATATACTTCGTCAGGCCGAAATAACTTTTGCAAAGTGATTGCATGCTGTTGTCAATAAGTGTTTTAAAGAAAAGGGAGTTTTTGTAAAGCTTTTTGCATTTATCAAATTTATTTCTGTTCTCCATTTCTTTCAAAGAAGTGCCAACACCGAAAAATCCCGGCACATTTTGCTTCATCTGGCTCCATGCACCTACGAAAGGAATTGCCCGTAAGTCGCTGAACTCAAGCTTTGCAGAAGATTTTCTGGAACTGGGGCGGCTTCCGATATTAGCCATTCCATAATATTTCAAAGTACTCAGTTTTTCCAGGTAGGGTAAAAAATGCTCTGATTCCTTAAACCGGCGGTATTCGTCCAAGCTAATTTGAGAAAGTTCTTCCAGGATTTGCCTTTCTCCTTCATGCATTTGTTTGGAAGGTTCCGATAAAAGCAAATTTTCCAATCCCGCAGTAAGCAAAAGTTCAAGATAATATTCAGCAGAAATGTGGGTCCCAAACCTTGAACTAATGGTCTGCCCCTGGATGGTTAACTGTATTTCTTTATTCTCAATATCGCTGCCAAGAGAAGCGTAAAAATTGTGTGTGTCGCCACCACCACGGGCAGGAGGGCCGCCACGGCCATCGAAGAATATTACAGAAATACCCATTTCACGCGATATCCTGGTGATGTTTTCTTTGGCTTTGTAAATATTCCAGTTGGCAGAAAAATAGCCGCCATCTTTTGTTCCATCAGAAAAACCAAGCATGATGGTTTGTTGTAAATTTCGGCTTTCCAGGTGTTTCCTGTAAATTGGGTTCTTGTACAACAAAAGCATTGTATTGCCTGCATTTTCGAGGTCATCAATGGTTTCAAAAAGCGGGACAATATCGAGAGGAATTTCATTTTTCCAGGTTGATAAGCGAGCCATCGCAAATACCCGTGCAACATCTTCTGCTTGCCTGCAATTACTGATTATAAAACGGTTACAAGCTTTTTCCCCATTTTGATGTTGAATTTTTCTGATCGTTTCAAACGTGTCCAGCGTATCCTGGTGGACGGGGTCAGACAGCCAAATGTTTGTGGCATTTCCTTCTACTGAAAAAAGTTTTTCGTAGCTGCTTTCCGCCAAATCACTCGGTAGCGAGTTCTTCTTTAGCAATTCTAAAAAAGTGCTTTTTAGCACGCGGCTATCCTGCCTGATGTCAATGGATGCATAATAAAAACCAAACAGGCTTACTTTATTTTTAAAAGAACGGAGCAAATCGGCATAAAAACCATCGTGGTCTTTTTTCAGCTTCTTTTCAATTTCATCCAATACCTGGTGAATTTCACTCAGCTGAATCCTCTTCGATGGGTTTGGTTCATCTATTGCCTGAAAAATTCTTTGTTCAAGGGAGTTTATCTTTTCATGAATGCCTTGAAAGGTAAGCCTTCTGCGTAATTTCCGTAAGTCAGTATAATAATTCCTCAACAAAGTTGTGCGCAGTTTTTCGGCTACTTTCAAAGTCGTATCAACCGTAACAAAAGGGTTTCCATCTCTGTCGCCACCAGGCCAGAAGCCGAAAGAAATGAGCTGCCCGTTCAAATCAGAATTTTTTTCAATCCCTGATTTTTCAATTATTTTATCGACTAAATCCCCGGCAGATTTGTAAAAAATATTTTCAAGGTACCAAATCAGGTTGTAAGCTTCCTCAAGCGGGCTGGGCTTTTTCTTCTGAAAAAAAGGTGTTTTGCCCAATTGTTGCAAAAGCGTCTGTATCTGAAAAAGGTCATTTTTCTGGATGGCAAAATCAAGGTCGGTGATGATGCCAAGCACGCTTCCGGGGTAAAACTGGGTAGGGTGGGCGGTGAGAACAATTTTTACAGCAAAATCTGAAAGCGTTTTCCTTAAATCCTCAGTTTTATTTTTTCTTTCAAGCCTTTCGGTCAATGCCCGCAAACTGCCTTTCCCTTCTATATCGTTTACCTTGCTGAAAGCTGCATCTTCCAGAGAATCAACCAAAACTATTTGCCTTTCAATATATTGCAGGATACGAAACATGAAATCCTGTTTTTCTTTTTCAGTAGCAAACGAAGTATGTTTTTGAAAAAATGCATCCAGAATTTCAACCGGGGTTTTGCCTTCATTTAAACCCTCATCGCAACTATCTTTCAAAATAGGCAGCAAAATCCCCGTCCCGTGAATACCATCAAGTGGCAAAGTGAGGAAAATGCTATTGTACAATTTGAATTTCAGGTCAACTTCATTATCGAAAGCCAGTGTTTTCATCCTGTTTTATATATAAAAATTTAACTTAGCCGGAATTTCCAAAAAAAATGTTTGGATGCCAAAAGTAATTGATTAATTAGGTTTGAAAGAGAAAAACGATGAAATTATTGATGATTTATTGCAGCCAGTTTGGGTACAACCCTTCGGTGAAAACGCTGGAAGATTTTGAAGAAGTAAGCGATAGCAGGATGTTTGAAAATGCCCTTGTAGCCTTTATCCATGCGGAAACCCAGGATGAAGAAAATTTGAAAGGCGTTGAAACCAAACTGCTGAAAAACATTAAATGGGCAGCTGGAAAAAATAATACCAAAAAAATTGTCCTCCATTCTTTTGCCCACCTGGCTGAAACAAAAGCTGACGCTCACCTGACCAAAGAATTATTTGACAAGGTTGAGGAAAGGTTGAAAAATGCAGAGTATCACTGTGCCCAAACACCTTTCGGTTACTTCCTCGATTTGGATATGCAGGCGCCGGGCGTTTCGCAGGCGAGGATTTTTAGTTCGTTTTAGGTTGCAGGTTGCATGTTTCGTGATACAGGTTGTAGGATTTTTAGGAACAAGGAATTTAGAATACAGAATTCAGAATCCATCCTCACTTAGCATTTTATCCTTTGAATTTTGTCCTTGAATTTTATCCTTTTGATTTTGAACCTGAATACCCAAAAAGCCTCTTTTCCCTAATCTTATTAGCCACTATCATCGGCACATATTTTTCCCATTCGGGGTTTCCCTGTTCAATCATTTTATGAACCTCGTGGGATTTAACATGCAGTTGATCAGCCATTTTACTTGAAATATCCAAAATATATCTATTCTCAAGCAAATAATTGTATAAATGCTGGATGCTTCCCTGTGGCTGGATATCTTTCGATTTGCGCAAGGTTTTGCTTTCGCGGTCAATAGTTGGATAAATATAAATTTTAATGTTTTTAGGAAACATTTTTCCAATAGCTTCCAATATTCCCCCTTTTAAATTAATGTAATATTTTTCATTAAACACATGTTCGAGTGATGGAACACCCATAACTATCCTTAGTTTCTGGATTTTAAACTGGGAAAAGAATTCCACCAGGCTATAATATTCCCTGATGTCAGAAATCATCACGTTCTGGCCAATGTCGTTCAGCATATTGGCTCGTTCCAGGAAATCTCGTTCGTCTATTTCACCTTCCCTGAAAAGGTTATTTAAGGTAATTTCACAAAATGACAAAGTGTTGTCAGGTTTATAATCTTCATCTTTTTGAAATAATTCCAGGCTAGCATTAAGAATATCTTTTGCTACATAAGTAATTGGATTGAAACTTCCCCTGAAAGCGAGCACATTTTTTTTGTAGAGCATATCTGAAGGCTGCTGCACATCTCCGTTTTTGTCAAACATGATTGCATGTGTCATGCCGAATTTAACTAGTTGAACGCCAAGCAGCCTGTTGTCAACATAATCCAAATCCGGGCCCGACATGCGAATCATGGTTATCCGAAGCCTGTCAACGGAAAGATTGTCCAACAAGGATTGCAGAAAAATGTCTGGATGTTCATAATAATAATTGCAGGCATAAATCAGGTTTACGCCTAGTTCGCCCAGTGTTTTTTGCTGAAGCTGAGTGTCATTTTCCAGCAGTTTTACATGAATTATCACCGTATTGGGTTCGCCATCAGGGCGAAGCTGGAATTTGATGCCCATCCAACCATGGCTGTAATTGTCTTTTGCAAAATTCAATACTTCCACAGTGTCGGCAAACGCAAAAAAGTTAGTTGACTCTTTTTTTAATACCAGCACTTCTGTCAACTCTCTGTATTCCTGGTCAAGCATTTTCACAAGCCTGCCTTCCGAAACATATCGCCCTGGTTTGTTTTTGTTGTAAAGCTTGTCACTAAAGCTTTTGTCGTAAGCCGAGATGCTTTTGGCTACTGTCCCCGAAGAAGCGCCAGCGATAAAAAAGTTTCGGGCTGTTTCCTGCCCGCCACCAATTTCAGCGATAGAGCCATAAAACTCCGTATCAAGGTTTATTTTGAGCGCTTTTCTATTAATTGGAATTGATTCGTGCTTCATTTTTGAAAGTTCTTATTTTTTGCCACTACGGCACCAAGCCACTAAATTACACTAAGTTATTTTAAAAATTTATTTTGGTGAAACTTGGTGTCTTTGTGTCTTGGCGGCATTTTCAATTATTTTAATTAGAATTTATTTTGGTGATTCTTAGTGTCTTGGTCTTTATTTATTTTCAAGTAATTTTTCCAATTCCTTATTTTCGTCTCTCAACCTGGCTGCTGAAATAAAATCAAGTTCTTTCACAGCCGCCTGCATGTCTTTTTTGTTTTTGTCAATTGCCTTTCTAATGGCATCGGCACTCATGTATTGCACTACCAAATCAGCGGCAATGCTTGCCTGCTCATTTTCAATATATGCATGCTGCTTGTTCCCCGCAACCGATGTTTGCCCCATTATCGATTCAACCGACTTGATAATTTGGGTTGGCGTAATGCCGTTTTCCAGGTTGTATTTCGTTTGTTTTTCACGCCTGCGCTCCGTTTCTTCAATCGTTTTGCGCATCGATTCGGTTATTTTATCAGCGTACATAATCACCAGGCTTTCCAGGTTGCGGGCAGCCCGCCCTGCAGTTTGTGTAAGCGACCTCGCCGAGCGTAAAAACCCCTCCTTGTCTGCATCCAGGATGGCTACGAGCGCCACTTCGGGCAAGTCAAGCCCCTCGCGAAGCAAGTTTACCCCGACCAGCACATCAAAAGTGCCAAGCCTTAATTCGCGCATAATTTCAACCCGGTCAAGCGTGTCAACATCCGAGTGAATATAACGCGTATTAATTCCCAGGTTAGTCAGGTATTTACTGAGTTCTTCCGCCATCCTTTTCGTCAAAGTAGTTACCAAAACCCTTTGTTTGCGGTAAACAGTTTTTTCAATTTCATCCAGCAAATCATCAATCTGGTTCAGGCTTGGGCGCACTTCAATCCTTGGGTCGAGCAAGCCCGTTGGGCGGATAAGCTGCTCAACCACCACGCCTTCCGATTGCTGCAATTCATAATCAGCCGGAGTTGCGCTTACATAAATGGTTTGACCAATCAATTGTTCAAACTCATCAAATTTCAGAGGGCGGTTATCCATTGCCGAAGGCAAACGAAATCCATATTCCACTAAATTTTGCTTACGCGAACGGTCGCCGCCATACATTGCCCTGACTTGCGAAACCGTCACGTGGCTTTCATCAATTATGGTAATAAAATCTTCAGGGAAATAATCGAGTAGGCAGAAGGGCCTCGAACCCGGGCTGCGCCCGTCAAAATACCTCGAATAATTCTCAATCCCTGAGCAATAGCCGAGTTCGCGCATCATTTCAATGTCATACGTCACGCGGTCTTCCAGGCGTTTGGCTTCCAGGTGTTTCCCAATTTCTTTGTAATAGGCAACATGTTTTCCCAAATCAAGCTGAATTTCCACCAGTGCCGATTTCATCTTATCG